>CALHIP010000001.1 GCA_938030745.1 uncultured Patescibacteria group bacterium
GTGAAGATCGCTCGAAGATATGAAAGTGAAATTATCCAATTCTGGAATAAGGCTGAGTATCTCTACATTAGCACTTAATCCCGTTTCTACAGCGTAGATATTTTTAGGAATTTCTCCGAATACCTCCTTGAAGGAACTTATATTGTTGCGACTTCCAAAAATTCCTTCTGGAGTCATTATATGGGCTGGTATTACTTCAACCCATGGGTCTATTTCTGAAAGCATTCCAATTTTATCTCCTACTTCTCTGGCTGTCTCGCAAAGAATAAACGGTCTTCCAGTAGTGTTTTTTACCCCCCAGCGATTCAGAAGTTTAATTCCGGCATCAACGGCATCGAAAGAAGGAAAAAGAACTACAACATCCATTCTTTTCCTCCCCCTTTCGCCTTTTTTGGCAAAGGTGAAGATCAGTTCCGTTTGAAGGACAAAATGTACTCTCTGGGTAGTGTTTTGACCTCTGTGTTTTAATTGGAATAATCCTTCTTTTGTTTCTTTAAGATTTTCTGCTAAAAATTTTCGCCAGGTCGGAAAAAGACAATCACCTGTGCCGATGATATCTATTCCTTTCAAATGCGCCACATATGCAATTTTTTCTAAACTTACATTAAAGACGCTCGGGGAGTACTCTGAGTGTGAATGCAGGTCTACATTTATTTTCATCACGTTCATGTTTCACCTCCTTAGATAAACTAATCGCTTAAAGAACTTAGCTTCTATTAATTAGTTTATCATAGATGAGTAATTTGTCTATATATTGTATCAGATGAGTACATTTTTGACAAGTGGGGCTGCCCACAGCTTATTTCAATAGGTGTTTTGTAACCCAGGGCTTCGTGAGGGCGTTTAAAGATAAATTCTTCTAACCAGGCTAGTAATCTTTTATTGAATACCCCAGGATCTGGATGGAAATTCCCCAAGTCTAAAAACTCTTCTTTTAAGGTTCTGTTGAATCTTTCATTGACCGGATTGTCTTTTGGTGTTTTTGGTCTGTTAAAGTAGTGTCCCAATCCTAATTCTTGAGCTGCTCTTTGAAATAATCCTTGAAATTCAGAACCATTATCTGTTTGGAGATTTTCTATCTTGCCATCAAAGAGATAATAGATTCTTTTTAAGAAATCTTCAGCTGAAAAAGAACTTTTAGATTTATACATTACTGCCAGAGCTAATTTAGAATAATGGTCAATGGCCGTAAAAATATATCTTTTAAGGTTGTTCCAGTATATCACAATAACATCAAGGCAGATAAGAAATCCTGTTTTGTTCTTTTTGGCTAATTCAGTTATTCTTTTCTTTTTAAGAGCTCTTTTCCTTTTTCTGGCAATTTTGGCTGTCTTTTGAGGATGATAATAGAGTTTGTATTTCTCAATCACCTTCTGGATTTTCCAAGATGAAACTTTCTCTTGATAAAGTGTTTGATAGATTATAGCTAATTTCTCTTTACCATACCTCAGATATTGTTTCCTTAAGGCTACAATTCTCATTTCCTGTTCTGGGGTTATTTCCCTCTGTCTTTGCCTCTTTGGCGCTCTATCTTTATCCTCAAGGGTATAAAGATTCTTGGGGTCGTATCTTTTCAGCCAGTAATAAAAGAGTTGTCTGGAGATGCCAAAATGCCGGCAGGTTAAAGAGACATTCTTGGTCTTTTGATAATGATCCATCCACTGAAGCCTGAGTTTCGCCTCTTTAGATAATTGTTTCCTTTTTAAATCATCGACCATTCGGTAGAGGGGGATTAAGTCCTCTACTAGATGAAAGCCCCAGGGGAGAATTCTTAATCTTCCCTGATTGTTAAAGATTATTCTTTTTGCCATGTTGATGAGATACATTTTGATTAACTTCTAACAATTTACGACCTTTCTTTCCCTTGATTATACCAATTTCTGGCATCTTAGGGGTGTCAAAAATGTATCTCATCTTTTGCAGTTACGAAGTGCCCCAAGGGGTATTTTTAAAAGTAATAGGAAATGATTTAGAGGCGAAATAACTAATTTAAAATGGAAATAAGATACTACTCCGTTTAAGGCAAAACAGAATCAAACTATTGACAAGATTGTTTGGAAGAGTAAAACAAAAGTGAAAATTAAAAATTGAATAGAAAATAAAAGGTTTGGCGCTACGGCTCCAAACCTGTCTACGGATGCACAAAGAAGCGTCCTTTTTTATTTTTGAGATGGTTTGCGGCGGAGGAAGAGATAAGTGAAAAAGAGAGGAGGTAAAAAAATGTATAGCCACCAAACTAAATCGTTTAAAAAATTTTGCTCCTCAAAAACACATCCTGATTTACAAAAAAATCCACCTATAAAATCTATCAAAAATTTAGTCAGCCAAAAAGAGCCAATAAATATGACAATACCCCAAAAGATTTTTTTAAGGATTTTCATAGATTAAAAATTAAAAAATTTCTTCGACCTTGTATAATACAATAAGCACTTTTACAATTAAGTTGTAACCTTAAAAGGTCTCAAATAATTAATCTTAATTAGGAGCTCCTGATTAAGAGGTGGGGATTTCGTTCTTCGACCTTGAGCTCAAAGCTCGTCCTAAAGAATGTTACCCCATCTCTTTCAGGTAATCACGAATAAGTAAGTTGAGCTTTAAAGCTCGTATCAGGAACAAGGTTGTGATAGAAAGATGATTGGGGTCAAAACCTACCTCAGAAAATCAAAGAAGGTAAGAAGCCAATGGTTGCCCAGGGCGCAATTGCTCGAAGGTTAACCCATATCATCTACGCCATCTTGAAGACCAATCAAGATTACAATCCTAATTTGTAAAAGAACCTATTGATTATTTATAGTAAGTCTTTTACTTTTAAATAATAACATAGGGTCAAAAAATGAATATGTCAGAAAAAATATTAAAAAATGAAGATTTTTACCGAACTAGCGATTTAGCGTTGGCAACAACTATTTCGCTATTTCATCCGCCCAATGGAGGAAGTTAGAACCTGTTTGATGGGGTCATTGCAAATCAATTACAAGGCTCAGACCCATGTAAAATTATTCTTTTTTAAATAATATTTCGTTTTTAAAAAGCTTTAGTAAATAAAAAAATGCCCCGCGATGGGCTTTAGGCTCCGGGAGGAGGATTCGAACCTCCGACACACGGCTTAACAGGCCGCTGTTCTACCCCTGAACTATCCCGGAATTTTTTATTATTATAGCAAATTTTTATATTAGGAAAAATTTATCATCAATAGTAATCCTTGATTTTTTCAACCTCTTTCATTTCTCTAATTTTTTCTAATGCTTTTGCCTCAATCTGACGAATTCTTTCACGGGTGACATTAAATTTTTGACCAACTTCTTCTAAAGTATGAGCAATACCATCAACAAGACCAAATCTCATTTCCAAAATTTTTCTCTCCCGTTCAGGTAATTCTTTAACAATTTCTCTAATATATTCTTTTAAAAGCCGTAAAGCAGCTGCCCGGTCTGGAGTAATTGTCTTTAAATCCTCAACAAAATCACCAATCACTGTATCTTTTTCTTCATCACGAGAGATTGTTTGATCTAATGAAATAACATCTTGAGAAATCTCTAAAAGTGATCTAACTTTTTCCGGGTCTTCACCTACTTCAGCAGCAATTTCTTCTGGTGTTGGTTCACGATTAAGGACTTGAAGTAAATATCTTGAAGCATGTTGAAATTTAGTCAAAACCTCAACCATATGAACAGGAATTCTAATTGTCCTTGAATGATCAGCTAAAGCGCGGGTTATTGCCTGCCTAATCCACCAAGTTGCATAAGTAGAAAATTTATAACCTTTCCGCCAATCAAATTTTTCAACAGCTCGAAAAAGACCAATATTTCCTTCCTGAATTAAATCTAAAAAAGTTAGACCATAACCAACAAATTTTTTAGCAATTGAAACAACTAATCTTAGATTTGACTCAACCAATTTTTGGGCTGCTGCTAAATCACCTTTTTCTTTCCTTTTCGCTAGTTCTATTTCTTCCTGAGGTGTAAGAAGAGGAATTTTACCAATCTCTCTAAGATACATTTGAATCGAATCAGGAGAAATTTTGTCTAAATCAATTGTTTCGGGAGTAAAAGCTGTTTTTCCTATTTCTTCTTTTTCTTCTTCTAAAAGAGTGTCTTTTGATTCAAAAATTTTTATTCCTAATAAATCTAATCGATCTAATAGATCCTCTAATTCATTAAGATATTTTCCTAAATTGGCAGGAAAAGCATAAATAATCTCATCTTCAGTAACAAAACCACGTTCCCTTCCTTTTTTTATCAAAGCCTCAATTTTCTTTTGAGAATAAGTTATATATTTTTTTCTTTTTTTTGGCATAAAATTTTAGAGTTGTTTTAAATCTTTAGTAAGTTCAGCTACCTCTTCAGAGATTTTTTTAATTTTCTCTTTATCTTTTTCTTTTTCAGCAATTTTTAAATCTTCAGTTAAGTTTTTTATCTTTTTAAGAATAAAATTTTTTTTAATAATTTTAAAAAGCAATTCTAATTCTTGATCAATAATCTTTCTTTCAACACCATCAAAATCTTTCTCAATGCCTAAAATCAAAAAATCAAGATAAAGGCAAAGGTCTTCATCAGCTAATTCTTTTTTAAAATCATCAAGAGTAAGTTTTTCATTTTCCAAAGAAACCAAACTATAAGATTTTTTTAATTGTCTAATAATTTTTTTTAATTTTTCATTGATAAAAATTTCCTCATTTAACTCTTCGTAAAAAGAAGAAACTTGTTCTGGATGTTTAATCAACAAACCAACAAATCTTTCTTGAGCAACTAATTCTTGATTTGGTTTTTCAATTTCTAATTCTTCTTCCTCTGGTTCTTTTTTCAAAATTTTCTTTAAATCTTCTCTTAAGACTTCATAAGAAACTTTTATTTTTTCAGCTAAATTTTTAAGCCAGAAATCTTGTTCAATTAAATTACCTATTTTTGAAATAATTGGTAGTAAATTTTTGACTGCCTTTTTTTTGTCCGACAAATTTTCAGGATCTAAATCTCTAAAAGTTGAAGAAAAATAATATTCCATGATTGGCTGTGAATCTTTTATTGCTTTTAGCCAGAGATTTTTATTTTTTCTAATACATTCATCAGGATCTTTACCTTCTGGTAGGGTCAAGACTTTTATATTCATCTCACAAGAGAGAGCTATATCAATTCCTCTTTTTGTAGCTGTCTCTCCAGAAGGATCAAAATCAAAAGCAAGAATTATGTTTGGAGAATATCTTTTTAAAATTTTTATTTGATGAAGTGTTAAAGCTGAACCAGAAACAGCAACTGTATTTTTTGTTCCTGCTGAATGAGCTGAAATGACATCAAAATTTCCTTCAACCAAAATTGTATAATTTCTTTTTTTAATTTCTAATTTTGCCTTATCAAGACCGTAAAGGAGTCTGCCTTTGTTATAAATCAATGTTTCAGGAGTATTAATATATTTTGGAACATCTTCTTTTTCTAAAGAAGGAAGGATTCTTCCAGAAAAACCAACAGGATTACCAAAAAGATCAAAAATTGGGAAAATAATCCGGCCACGGAAGCGGTCATAATACTGTAAATCTTTTGGAATTTCAAAGTTCTCTTTTGTCTCTGTTCTTGGAATAATTAAACCTGCCTCTTTAATATCTTCTGCCTTATATCCTTTCTTTAACAAATTTTGATAAAGGACTCGCCATTCATTAGGAGCAAAACCAAGTTGCCATTCTTTAATTGTTTCTTTAGAAATTTTTCTCTCATTTAAATATTTTCTTGCTTCTTCAGCGTTTTTATTATAAAGAAGATACCAATGATAGAAATTAGCTGCCTCACGACATATATCTAAAAGTTTTGTCCTTTTACTGGTAAAATGATAATCAGAAGTTTTTAAACTCACACCAGCCTTTTTAGCTAAAATTCTTAAAGCTTGAGGAAAATCAACACCTTCTATTTCCATAATAAAATCAAATAACCCCCCTCCCCTTCCACAACCAAAACATTTCCAAATCTGTTTTTCTGGTGAAACAAAAAAACTTGGTACTCTTTCTTTGTGAAATGGACACAAAGCCTTCATGTTAGCTCCAGCTGGCATCAATTTAATATATTCGGAGACAACTTCAACTAAATCTAATTTTGCTTTTATTTCATCAATTGGCGAAGCCATAATGAAAATTATAAGGCGCTATAATAAAAAGGCCTTATTAAAAATTATAAACAAAAAACAAGGAATGTCAATTAATCATTTGTAAGTCTTTTTTAATCTGTTCTTTTAGCTGAAGTAGACTTTTAAATTTCTTAACCTCTCTAATTTTTTTAACAACCTTAATTTCTATTTCTTTTTGATAAAGATTACCTGAGAAATCTTTGATAAAAATTTCTAAAGATGGTCCCTCATTGAAAGTTTCTTTGTAACCAAAATGAAGTAGGCCTTGATATATTTTGTCATTAATTTTTGTCTGAACTAGATAAACGCCGTGAGGTATATCTAAATCTTTTTTATCTAAGTTGGCTGTTGGAAAGCCAAGTAATCTACCTCGTTTAACCCCGGCAATGACTTTAGCAACAAAAGTAGTCTCTTTTGCCTGGCCTTCGCTGACCACTTTATAAAAACAAAGTAACAAAATCAGAGAAGCAATGATCTGGATACTATTTAAAACATTCTTGTTCAAAATATAATCTAAAACAACGGCGGAGAGGGGCCAAAATAATTCGCAAATTGTTGAAACTGAAGCTGTTACTCTTTTTAAACCAAAATAATAGAGAAACATTGCTGTTGCACCACTGGTAAAAACAATAACAATAAAAAGTTTCCATTGGAAACCGCTGATTTGAGGAATTTTAAAAAATTCACCAGTTAACAAAACCAAAATGAGCATTATTAAACTGGTAATACCAAATCTTAAAGCAGTAGTTGATTTGAAATCTAAGTGATTAACAATTCTTTTGCCAAAAACTGTTGACGAACCGAAAGCAAAAGCAGCTAAAAAAGCAAAAAAAGCAGCGTGATGGAATAAATCAATCTCTGAAGGATTCAAACCACTCTTACCAAATGCCAGAAAATAAGAAGCGACAATTGCTAGAACCGCCCAGAAATAAAATTTCCGGCTTTAATTTTTCCTTTAAAATCAACCGGGCTAAAATTAAAGCAAAAACTGGCTGAAGTTTTTGTAAAATAATGACTGTAGCAAAAGTCACTTCGCCATGAACAGCAGCAAAAAAAGCTTTGGTAATTGTAATTGTACCAATTGCTCCACCAAATAAACAGACCCAAAAAACTGCTTCCCAATCTTTTAAACTTAACTTTTGAATTTTGAACCAGCCCAAAAACAAAAAAGGACTCAAAACTAGAAAACCAAAAAAATGTTCCAGAAAAACTACTAAATTAGCTGGCAATTCATAAAATTTCGGCCTAATGAAAGTGCCATCCAAACTCCAAAACAAAGCAGCCAGCATAATCGCCAGTGCACCGATAATAATTTTTTTATCAATTGTCATTTTATCTTTCTTATAACCCCCTTATTGGCATCTACCTCAACCAAATCTCCATCTTTTAGGACTTTGGTAGCAATTTTTGTGCCAATAATACAGGGAATATTAAGTTCACGAGAAACAATGGCAGTATGAGATAAGAATCCACCCTCGTCAGTAATAATTGCGGCTGCTTTTTGCATTGCCGGAACAAAAGTAGGATTTGTCATCGGTGTGACTAAAATCTCTCCTTTTAAAAATTTAGAAACTTCTTTGGTTTCTTTCAGTATGTGAACCTTACCTTTAATGATTCCGCCTGGGCAGGCTACCATACCTCGGAGTTCTGTAATTGGAACACTGATCTCTTTAATTTTTTCTTCCTGATAATATTTTTTTAATTCTTTACCACTTAAAACCTCTGATTCACCATTGCTAAAAATAATAGCATGATCCTTTATTCTTTTTTGTACTTCTTTTCTAGGAATAACCAATTTATTTTTCTCTAAACTGCTAATTATTTCTGATAATCGAAGTGAAACAACCCCTTCATAGGAAATTTTTAACCTCTTAGCAATTTCATCAAACAATCCTTTTAAATGATAAATATAGTAATTGGTTGCTTCATTAGCAAAATTCATCGCATAAGAAGCCTTTTTCATTGCTTTTATTATTTTTTTCTCGTAATTGCTAAAACCATAGATAGCTAAATTAATTTTTTTAGTTTTTATCTTTTTTATCTCGTTTTTAATATATTCTTGTCCTTGTTTTATTATTTCTTTCACCCTTTTCTCTATTTCTTGAAATGTATAACCTTCGCCCCAAAAATAATATTTATTGACAAAAGCATATTTCTTTAAATGATCAAAAAGGCGTTTTTTTAGAATTTTCTTATTCTTTATACAATCATTAGCTATTCGTAATAAATTAAGCCTTTCTTTTCCAACCATGGTTATTTTCTCAGGTTTAGAGATAAATTCTATTATTTCGTTTAAATTTTTTTTATATTTATCTTTTAATTTATTAATGAAATCCCTAATAAAAATATCGTTGAAGAAAAAATAATAAGCATACGGGATTCCGCCGCCCCAAAGTTTCGATTGCAAGTCTGTCATTTCTTCTAAAATTTTCGCCAACTCTCTATTGGTTAATTTTTCCCATTTCTTTTTTCTTAGTTTATTAGTTTTTTCAATTATCTTATTAGCTATTTTTTCCATTCTTTGCCCATAAAAATAAAAATAATCCGGTTTTTTCTTGTGGATCTTGCTTAATAAATTGATTAAATTTTGGTAATCATCTTCTCCAAGATGGCGAGCGCCATTAAATTGACGATAATTTTTTATTTTATAATCTATGCCGTAGATTATCTTGGCATAATTTTTTTTAATTCCCAATCCAACTCCATCAACGTATAATAAAGCATGATTTTTGCCTCGCCGAGCAACCGGAATCCATTTTATTTTTCTTTTTATCATATTTTGCATCTTTTAAAATTAATCTTGTTTACTATTCTTTTGATAAAAATTTCTAAAGATAGTGCTTCATTGAAAATTTTTTATAACCAAGTTAGATAGTGTTTAAAACATTTTTATTTAAATAATCTAAAACAATAACTGAAAAGCTATAATAATTTATAAATTGTTAAAACTCAAGTTGTTTCTAACCAGCCTGTTTTATTTTTCTTACCACCCCTTTATCTGCATCAACTTCAACCAAATCTCCATCTTTTAGGACTTTGGTAGCAATTTTTGTACCGATAATGCAGGGAATCTTTAGTTCTCTGGCGAGGATAGCAGCATGGCAGATAATGCCGCCCTCGTCAGTAACAATGGCTTTTATCTTTTTTACATAAAGAGATATTTCTGGAGTAGTCATGGAAATGACCAATATCCTATTTGGTTTAATCTTTTTGTATTGATAAACACTATGAAGAATTTGAACCGGACCACAAACTTTACCTGGAAAAGCTACCATTCCTTCAATCTTTTTTAACTTTTGATATTCCTTTGGCACTTTTTCTAATTTTTTCAAAGCTTTTCCAGTGTAGATTTTAAGTCTACCTTTTATAAACACATATCCATAACCCTTTTTCCTTTCTTGAATATCTTTTTTTGTGCCTTTATCTTTTAATATTTCATTAATGGTCAACTCAATTATCTCATCGTAATTTAATTTTCTTCGCCGAGCAATCTCAGCTAACAAAGGTTTTAAGTAATAATGGGCTATACTCAAATCTTCTATTCTGGTTTGTCGCCAGAGGGTGGTTTCTTGAAGAGATCTCACATAGATAAAAAAATAAGAAGGAAGATTTAATTTTTTAAGTTGAGTTATTATTTTTTTAAAATTAGCCTTTTCTTTTTGATAATCAGCTATTAAAACTTTTAAAGTTTTATTTGGATTGTTTTTTAAAGCTTCTTTTAGTTCGAAAATAACATCATTTAAGGTATATTCTTTAGCATTTAGAAGATAACTTCCTCTCCACTGGTATTTTTTTTGAAAAACTAAAATTTTGGAAAAAAGTTTTTTTGAAATTCTTTTTAAAATTTCTTTGACATCTTTTTTTATAAAAATTTTTTTTATTTTTCTCTTTTTATTAATTTGACAAGCTAATTTAAGGAGTTCCTTTTTGAATTTTAAGTTACGGCTCGGCCGAGGTAAGATATTAAGACGATAAATAATTTCAGTTATTTCACTTTGACTTTTTTTATTTTTTAACATCTTTTCTAATTTTTCTATAAGAATTTCTTCAAATAGCCAAGGAGTATAGATATAATTCCAGGCTGGTAAATAAATCTCTAATAATTTAACAAACAGAGTTTTCAACTGTTTGGTTGTCATTTTTTTAAGATCCATCTGACTAATTTTTTTACCAGCCATTATCATTTTTTTGTTTTGGAAATTTTGATTTTTGATTGCATCAATTAAAACCCAGGCCGATTTTTTTAGTTTCTTTAAATAGTAATTTTTTGCTTTTTTAAAATCTGATTCTGCCAAAAAAGTGTTTCCTCCTATTCTTTTATAAAAAGAAAAATCAGGACAGCCTTGAACTCTCCGAGTATATTTAGTTATGGAAGTATTTACTATATCAGTAACTAATAAAGGGTGTCTTCCTCTTCCTACAATTTTTCTCCATTTGATTTTTTCTGTCATAAATTAAAAATATTTTTATAAAGTAGCAATTGATCTCGATTCAACAATATAAATTTTTTTCTTTATTATCTAATTATTTATTATGATTTTAATTTTTTAACTACTCCCTTATTTGCATCAACCTCAATCAGATCTCCATCTTTAATTAATTTTGTCGCATTTTTTGTTCCAATCACACACGGCTTTTTCATCTCTCGAGCTACTATAGCCGCATGAGAAGTAATTCCTCCTTCGTCTGTCACAAAGCCAGCAGCTTTTTGCATAGCAATAATTAAATCGGGGTTAGTAGCTCGACTAACTAAAATTTCCCCCTTCTTAATCTTTCCTATATCTTCTTTAAGATTAATAATTCGAGCTACTCCTTTTACTTTACCTGGATAAGCACAATTTCCCTTTATCTGGGTTGTTTGGATTTCTGGTTTTTCTCTAATTAATTTTAAATATTTTTTACTTTCTTTTAAAGATAAGATTCTTATTTTCTTATCCACTGTCAACGAAACGCATCCTTTTTTAAGACGATTTTTTATCATCGATTTTATTTTTTTATTTAATAATTTTTTGTTCAACAGATATTTTTTTATTTCTTCTAAAGTAATAAATCTTGTTTCTGGTAAAGAAAATCCTAATCGTCTTCCAATTTCTTTTAAAATTGGTTCAAAACAAAAATTAGAATAAATCAAAAATTCCTTTCGGTAAGCTTTAAGAAAAATCATCGATGCTATTTTATTAAGTAATGATATATTTTCTTTCTTTAATTTTAACTTACCTTTCAAAGTCCTTTTCTGTTGACTAATAATTTTTTTATAATTTTTAATTTCTTTTATTTTCTCTTCCGGATTTTTAATTAATTTCAAATTATTTTTTAAAATTTGAACGATATCATTTTTACTCCAGGCCGGACCAATATAATAATAAGAAAGCCAACCATATTTTTTTACATGTCTTTCGATAAGTTGATTAATTTTTTTTGTTTTTCCACCAATTTTTATTTTTTAACTTTTGAATTAAAACCTGAATTTTATATAAATCTAATTCATGCTTACGTTGATAAGTTATTTGCGTTGGAGTTGTTAGTTTACTAATATATTCTTTAATTTTGGGATTTGGTCCAATTTGTTTTTCAATTTCTTTTTCGGCAATTTCAAAAATAGATTTACTTCCCATATCAACAAAATTTGGAATCCAAGCATAGATCCTTAGGGCCAGTGTTTTTTCAATAAATTTATTATAAATTTTTATTAATTGTCGATCGTTTAAAATCTCAGGGTTAATTTTTTTTAATTGGTCTGAAAATTTCTTTAAATTTCTACACTCTTTTATCATTTCTTTTTTAACTTTTTTATGAAATAAATTATCTTCGATTAACTTTTTTTGAGTAAAATCACACATCCTTTGCCAAGATTTTTTATCAACATACATTTTTATATTAGTCCCTCGATAAATACTTATAATTCTTTTACAGGCTATACCCAACAATTTTTTCACCGAATGAGTAGCGGCCAAATCCATTAAGAAAATAGGGAAAAAACTTGTCTGTTGACCTTCGAATATTTTTATTAGAGAGTTTTTCTTCATAAATTTATTCTCTTTTTAAAATTTTAACTCGATTGTGATTTGTGTTTATCTCTATTAAATCGTTATCGTGAAGGACCTTAGTTGCAACTTTAGTAGCAATGATGCAAGGAATCCCAAGTTCACGAGCAACAATTGCTGCATGGCAAGTAATTCCACCTTCGTCAGTAACAATACCTGCTGCTTTTTTAATAAATGGCATCCAATGAGGTCGAGTCATTCCAGTGACTAAAATATCTCCTTTTTTAATTTTATAACCATCTTTAATATCTTTAACAATTTTTGCTTTACCAATTACTACTCCAGAAGAGGCACTAACTCCTTTTATTTCACCAATTAATTTTTTCTTTTCTCCTAAAAATTCTTGATGCCATTTTTCGGCTTCTTTACCAACTAAAATCTTATATCTATTTGGCCAAATTAAATAAGCACAACACTTCATTCTTTGATGAATTAATTTTTTATCAAATTTCTTTTTCAAAAGCATTTCTTCAATTTTGTGATGATCGGTATAATACATTTCTTGAAGTGATAAACCTAATCTTTTGCCGATTTCTTTTAAAACAATTGTAATGTAATAATTTGCTTCATTCATTACTGCTTTTCTTTGATCATGAAGATAACCAAAAAATTCTATCCATTTTAAAAGTCTTTTTGTTTCATTGTCTAATTTCAATTTTTTAATTAAATTTTTCTTTTTTCGTTGATAATTTTTAACAACATTTTTCAGTTCCTTTATTTTCTTCTCTAAATCAATATTTTCCTTAAAGTAGCGTTGGATTTTTTTTAAGAAATAATCTACAGATAATTTAATACCTTGAGCATAACTATTTTTAATCCAGAAAAATTTTTCTTGATGTTCTTGGATAGATGACCAAATTAAAGATTTTTTAATTAACTTTTTTGCTTTTTTATAATCCTTCTTTAAAATTTCAGCTAATTTTTTGTTTTTCTTTATCTTTTTAGCTATTTCTAAAAGATTTAATTCCTCTTCGTTGGCCCAAGATCTCTTTTTGGGAAAAGTTAAAATTTCTAAATATTGAGCAAATTTTCTCGGTTGATCAATTTTTTCTAAATATTTTTTCAATTTTTCAGTAATAATTTTTTCTGTATGAAGTCCAAACGGATCACATAATAAAGCTGGAGAATATTCTTCTTGATAAAGATTGATTAATTTTCGGAAAGTTTTTGCCAATTCTTGATCAGAAAGTTTTCTCAGACTAATTTTTGAAATTTTTCTTTCAAAGTTTTTTAATCTTTTAACCCTCTTTTTCCATAATTTTTCAAGATTTTTTAGAAAATTTGGTTCTTTCTTTATTCTTCTAATAATTGCTTTTGCCTGTTTGTGAATATCTGGCCAAAGATAGCCAAAATAATTAATCCGACCATGAGCATTAACACCTGGAGAAAATGGCTTTTCCATACCTTTGCCGAAATCTTTTAAAGTGTTAACGGTTTCTGCTTCAGCTGCAATAAAAGAAAGAAGTAATACTCCATCCATTCTTTGAACAAAATATTTTGGTTCTTTCATAATTGTTTAAAAACTTAAGTTATTATAGATTTTTTTAATTTTTTTTCATTTTTTATTATATCGTAGAGACTGCCTATTTCCCAATAATTATTTTTTTTACGAATACCAAGGTCATCATTCTTAATATGATAAACTCTTATTTTAAGATTTTCAATACTTTGAGCGGCATTAAGAAAAAATAGACAATTTTCTAATTTATCGTCAGTATAAACAATTTCTTTATATCCTTCTTTTACTTTGTCTTCTAAAATTTTTGTAATCATTTCCTTAGTCTTTTTATTTGTATTACCAAAATCAAAGGTGCTAATAATTTCTTTAAAATAAGGTCTAATATCAAATAATCCTTTTTTTAAAAAATATTCAGCCCGCCAATCAATTTGTTCTTTATTACCGGTAGTAAAAACAATGTTATTTTTTGTCCAAGACAAAACTTTTTTAAAACCTTTAGCAATTTTTAACTTAAAGAGACCTTCTCTGTAAGGTCTTTCATAGGCTCGTTCATAATCAAGTGGCGAAATAGTTTTTAAATCATAACCAAGTGATTCAACATATTGATCATAATTTTCAAAACCAGTACTTTTATCCCATTCTTCAGGAAACAAAGTATTAGCCAAATCCCAAATGTACAATCTCTTACTCATTGATCAAAAGAGAAATGATTAATCAATTAAACTTAAAAGAAGTGAATACTTTATTTTAATTTTTTAACTACTCCCTTATTTGCATCAACTTCAACCAAATCTCCATCTTTTAGGACTTTTGTAGCAATTTTTGTAAAGATTTTTAAAAAGCTATAACGTAGTGATCGGTCTTGACTGAACGATGTAGAATTTCTTTTTTTCATAAGCCCACTCAATATCGCAAGGAAAACCATAATGATCTTCAATTTCTTGACAGATCTTTGCTAACTCTAAAATTTTTTGATTTGGTAAACATTGTTTACTGGCAATCTTTTTTGGTACTTTAACAATCTTTGTTTTAGCGCCAACCCTAATTATTTTTGTTCTTTGCTCATTAATATTAATATCTATAATTTTCGGCTCTTTCCCTTTTTCTATAACATAAGTATCAGGAGTAACTTGACCAGAAACAACTGATTCACCCAATCCCCAACTTGCTTCAATAACCATCTGAGTTTGGTCACGAGTAACTGGATGAACGGTAAAAGCTACACCAGCTACCTCTGATTCAACCATTTTTTGGACAACAACCGCCACTGAAACTTGTTTGCCATGCAATTTTTTTTCAATCCGATAAAAAATTGCTCTTGGTGTAAAAAGTGATGACCAACATTTTTTAACTGTTTCAACAACCTTTTTTCGATCAACTCCTAAATAACTTTCTAATTCACCAGCCCAGGAAGCAACTCTTGAATCTTCAGCGGTAGCAGACGAACGAACAGCTACATACTTAGCGGATAGTTTATCAAAAGCAGATAAAATTTCTTTTTGAATATCTTTTGGTACTTCATATTGACTAATTATTCCCCTTAAAAATTTTGAAACTTTTTCTACGGTAGAAACTTTTTTAGGATTAACCTTCTTTAGTTGAGCATCAATTTCAACATCGATATGATAATTTCTAATAAAATCTTCAAAAGCTTGACTTAAAACAACAAAACCTGGTGGAACAGGAATACCAACTTTAGTCATTTCTCCCAAAGAAGCTCCTTTCCCACCGGCAATTTTTATATCTTTCATATCCAATTCCTCAAATTTTTTTATAAATTTCATAGTTTAAATTTAATTATTTTCGGCAAAATTTTTTTCTTTAATCTAGCAATCAATTATTTATTAAGATTTAATTCTAGTAAGGGTTTGACTGATTTAATCAAAATTTTTAAATCATTATTTAGAGATTTTAGATCATATCTCGACAATTTCCCGATACTTCTGCCAATTAATCAAATCATTTTTCAATAAGGTACAATAAACCCTTCTCGACTTTTTGGTATATTTTTTAATTTTTTCTACTGAATGAAAATTTATGAAAATAATTTTTCTCTAAGGGTTACTAAAAATCTTTAGCATACCATTCAGTTAAATTCCAAAGATCAATATAAAAATGTTTAAAAACTTTTTCTCCATCAATAACTTAAAAACCCTTCTTCTCACCTCTATAGCTACTGTTTGGCGAGGAATTTTTGAGCTAATTCCTTATTTTCTATTATATTCGAAACAAAATTCTCAGTCAAGCTTTGATATTTTTCTTATTACAAATAAAAGTTGGTAGACAATTTTCCTAAAAAAGCAAATATATATGTCGGCTTTTTGTATAGATCAAGAGTCATCTTTTTTTTATAATCTTCACCACTCCCTTATTCGCATCAACCTCAACCAAATCTCCATCTTTTAAAACTTCAGTGGCAATTTTTGTGCCAATAATACAGGGTTTGTTTAATTCTCTTGAGACAATGGAAGCATGGGAAGTTATACCTCCTTCATTAGTAACAAAAGCAGAGGCGCGTTTCATAATCGGAACAAAATCAACTGAAGTCATTGTTGTAACAATAATATCACCATCTTTAAATTTATGAAAATCTGAACTTCCTAGAATAATTTTAGCGATTCCTTTCACTTTTCCTTTATTAGCAATCATACCTTTTATTTCTTTTACTTTGATTACTTTTTCTTTTTTAGGAATCACTATCTCTTTTAAAAATAATTTAACAATTTTTGGAGGAAGTAATCTAAAACCTTGTTTATTATTTGCATATTCTAAACCGGTAACCTTTCTCTTTGGTAAAACCTTTAAAACCTTTTTATCATTTTTGTAATATAATTTTTCAATCTCTGCTGGAGTTAATTTCCAAATCTCTTTCCATGATGATAAATTAAATTTATGAGCAATTTCTTGAAAAAGGGGTCGATAGGCTAAACTGGCTCGAGAAAAAACATTTTTTCGCCACTCATTAAGGTATGTTCCTATTTGAAGGGATAAGGCAATCTGAAGAATTCTTGGATTATTGATTTTCTTTAAAATTTTATTTCGTTCTTTAATTTTTATTTGATGTGATTTTAGTAAAATTTTTATCTCTTTTTGACAATTAATTTTAAGAATTTCTTTAATTTGAGAAAAAATATCATCAATACTCCATGGCTCTTCATTGAAATTTACTGGGATATGACTATATTTTCTTCTATAAAGTTCAACCATTTCATTAATTTTTTCATTTTCTTTAAAATTCTTGATCTCATTTTCTTGAATATATCTACCAATTTTGAGTAAAGAAAGTTGAGAATTAAAAAGAGGCGTGCGTTCTTTGGGATAAGTAATTTTACTTGCTATAAATTCAATCTCTTGTTTATTTTTTAAAGGATAGAGTTTTGCAAGTTCTTCAATTAAGAGTTCGTGCATTATTCTTCCTAGAGTAGCAGTTAAGGGTAAAGAAGGTGTAAATTTTTCGTATGCTTCTATAAATTCACGATAAGTTTTTAAAGAAAAATCTTTCTCAATTTTTTTAGATGCTTCAAGTAATTTATTACCATAATTTTTATATATTTTTTTGAGACTTTTTATTCTAGGTGAAAGACAAAGTTGAGTAACGCTATTTCCAAAATTTCTCAATATTTCTTCATTGTTAAAAATTGTTGTCCGAGTACCATTTTCAGTAATAATTGGAATTTGATAGCGAGGGGAAACGCCGAAATTTTTTGCATATCTAACAACACCCATTGTCTCACAACAATCATGAAAAAATGACATATTCCGAGTGACAAAAACTTCCCAATTTTTGTTTTTATATCTAATCATAAGGTTGCAATTGATCGGCTTTGAACTATGTAAAGCTTATTCTTTTCCAAGGCCAATTCGATGTCTTAAGGTAATTTATAATGTTTTTCTATTTTTTCACACAAATTAGACGATTCTAAGATTTTTTCATTACTTAAGACCTGTTTTGGTTGAAGTTTTAGTACCGCTAATGTCTTTGTTGTATCGACAAATTCTCTTAATCATTGTTTTCTAGATGTTAACATTAATATCAATAATTTTGTTTTTTTTATCAACCACGTAAGTATCTGGCGTTACCTTACCTGCTACCACATTCTCTTCTAACTCACGGTTTGCCTCAATCACAAGTTGGTTCTTATCTTTGGTTACTGAAACTACGCCAGCAACTTCGCTTTCAATCAGTTTTTGAACTAATACTGCCACTTCACCGGCCCAGGAAGCTAATTTTGAATCTTCAGCTGTGGCCGAGCTTCTTACTACCACATACCTTGCCTTTAATTGATCAAATCATTCCAAAATTTCTTTCTTTATATTTTTGCTGCTAAAATAAGATTTCTGATCAGTTTAGAAGTCATTTCTACTGTCGCAATTTCTTTTGGATTAACTTTCTTTATTAAGGCATCAATCTCAACATTAATATCACTTTCTTTCAAAAACTTGACTTAAAACAACAAAACCTGGTGGAACAGGAATACCAACTTTAGTCATTTCTCCCAAAGAAGCTCCTTTCCCACCAGCAATTTTTATGTCCTTTTTTGTCAACTCTTCAAATTTTTTAAATTTTTAAAAATTAAAGAATAATAACTTGAGAAATATTACCCACCAATTCTTTGAATTTTTCTGGATCACCTGAAATTTCGGAAAAAGTGCCGTAGTGCATGGGGATGACTTTTTTTGGTTTAATCATTTTAACTGCTTCAGCAGCCTCTTCTTCATTCATTGTATAAGTGCCACCGATCGGTAAAAGAGCTAAATCAATTTCACCTAATTCAGCCATCTCTTTAATTTTGTCAGTATCACCGGCATGATAAATTTTTTTACCAGAAATTTCTAAAACGAAACCAACACCTTTACCTTTCGGATGAAATGGCTTAGCCAAATTATAGGCTGGAACAGCTTTTATCTTTATTCCATTGACTTCTTTTTCTTCACCTTCTTTGATATTTTCACCACCTACTAAAACTTCAGTTTCTGTTTTTGAAAGAATCTCAATTGACTTCTCATCTTTATGATCGAAATGATCGTGAGTAACCAAAATCAAATCTGCTTTCTCGCCAAAAGAGAGATTATAAGGATCAACATAAATGACTATTTGTGGAGTTTTAATCTTAAAACTTGCATGACCTAACCAGGAAATTTCCAAATTGTCTAAATTAATTGTTTTAGCCATATTTTAAAGATTTAATGAAAAATACGGAGGGTGTGGGAATCGAACCCACAAACCCCTTTCGGGGTCCACGCTCTCCAGGCGTGTGCCTTACCATTCGGCGCAACCCTCCTTTTCTAATTATATTTTAATTAAATTTTTAAAAAAATCAATTCTTTTTTATTTTCTGCCCTTCCATATTAATGTGTTAACACACTGAATGAGGATTTTTTTGCTCTAATAAAACATAAAAAAACGGTCCGGATTAAATTCCGGACCGACTAAAAATAATTGTTAACACCATCTTCTTAATTGAGGGTTGTTTAGATAGGTTTGGCCACGGCCACTTCCTCCTTTATTATTTTGCCTTAATTTCTTTTGCCTTAATTTCTTCTGAATTTTTCCCATCCATCTTCTATGTTGTCGTGAACGAGGATTAAATTTTTCTCCATATATTTCTTCAAAAATTTCTAATTCTTCTTGTGTTGGTTTTTTCATTTCTTCCTCCTTTTTAATAATATTTTTGAATACTTTTTACCCCAAAAACGGGTAATTATTTTAGGTTTTATCTCATAATTTCCTCCTTTTTATTTTTTTCTGTTTTTAAAACTTCAAGGGTGGTCTTTAACACTGTATCTGGATTTAAGGAAATTGAATCAATTCCTTCTCTCACTAAAAATTTAGCAAAATCAGGAAAATCAGATGGTGCTTGACCACAAATACCAACTTTTCGGCCATATCGATGAGCAGTTTTAATTAACTGACGAATAAGTTTTTTAATTGCCTCATTTCTTTCATCAAAAAGATGAGCCACCAGTTCTGAGTCACGATCAAGACCAAAAGTAAGTTGAGTTAAATCATTTGAACCAATTGAAAAACCATCAAAAATTTTTGAAAATTCTTCAGCTAAAATAATATTTGAAGGAATCTCTGCCATCACATAAATTCGAAGCGGTCTTAAATTTTTTATTTTTTTTCTTAAGCCAAATGAATCAATAAT
Organism: uncultured Patescibacteria group bacterium; assembly: GCA_938030745.1. GTDB lineage: Bacteria > Patescibacteriota > Patescibacteriia > UBA2591 > CALHIP01 > CALHIP01. The sequence continues at coordinate 19,761 of CALHIP010000001.1, forward strand.
TTTAATTACCATTTTTCCTTCTTCTGGTGTCCGGCAAAATGGGATCATCACTATCACATTATCTAAGCCAAAAACTTCGCGAACTTTTTTAATAGCCAAACATTCCAACCCAAATGCTTCTTTAAACTTTTCATCATAATATCTCGAAGCACCGCGCCAACCAATCATTGGATTTGCCTCTTTTGGTTCATATTGGCTACCGCCAATTAAATTAGCATACTCATTGGTTTTAAAATCGGAAAATCGAACAATTACATCTTTAGGATAAAAAGCAGAAGCAATTTTGCCAATACCTTCAGCCAATTTGTCAACAAAAAATTGTTTTTTATCTTGATAACCAAAAGTTAATCTATCAATTTGTTTTTTTATCTCCTTTGGTTGTTTTTTATAATTAATTAAAGCTAAAGGATGGATTTTGATTTGATTAGCAATGATAAATTCCTCGCGGGCTAAACCAACTCCATCATTTGGAATAAAAGAAAGAGAAAAAGCCTGATCTGGTTCACCTAAATTCATCATTATTTTCGTTTTTGGTCTTTTAAACTTAGCTAAATCTATCTTTTTGATCTTAAATGGAAGAATCCCTTGATAAACAAAACCTTTTTCACCTTCGGCACAAGAAACAGTTACTTCTTGGCCATTTTTTAAAACTTTCGTTGCTTTCATTGTTCCTACTACACATGGAACACCAATTTCACGGGAAACAATTGCAGCATGAGAAGTCCTTCCTCCAGTATCGGTAATAATTGCTGAAGCTATTCTCATAATTGGTTCAAAATCAGGGTTGGTTGTTTGAGCAACTAAGACTTCTTTTTCTTTAAAATTGACAAGGTCTTTTATCCTTTTTATTACCCGAACTCTTCCTTGGCCAATTTTTGAACCAATAGCTAAACCTTCAAGTAATACCTTCCCTTTTTTCTTTAAAATATATTCTTCTAAAAAATCAATTTTTTTTCTTGAAACAACTGTTTCTGGTCTAGCTTGCAAAATATAAAGTTTTTTATCTTTACCATCTTTTGCCCATTCAATATCCATTGGCCGTTTATAATGATCTTCAATTAAGCAAGACCAGCGAGCAAGAGTTAAAATTTCATCTTCTGTTAAAGCAAATTTCCTTTGTTCTTTTTTAAAAACAGGAACATTTTTTGTCCCTTCTTTTTTATCATAAATTAATTTTTTTTCTTTTTTTCCTATTCTTTTCTCAATGATTGGTCTAAATCCTTTTTTTAAAGTTTTTTCAAAAACATAGTATTGATCAGGTTCAACTCTTCCTTTAACCACATTTTCTCCAAGACCATAGGAAGCGTTAATCAAAACAACATCAGCAAAACCAGTTTCGGTATCGCAAGAAAACATTACTCCAGAAGAAGCTAGATCAGAACGAACCATCTTTTGAATACCAACTGATAAGGCAACTTTTAAATGATCAAAACCCATATTTTCTCGATAGGAAATAGCGCGATCAGTAAAAAGAGATGCTAAACACTTTTTAACGGCCGTCAAAAGTTGACTATCTCCTTTGACATTTAAAAATGATTCTTGTTGGCCAGCAAAACTTGCCCTTGGTAAATCTTCAGCAGTAGCTGATGAGCGGACCGCTACATCTAAATTTTTTGTTTTATATTTATAAGATAATTTTCGATAAGCTTTAATTACTTCTTTTTCTAAATCTTTTGGCAATTCTGTTTTTAAAATTAGATCTCGAATCTGTTTTGATTTTTCTTTTAACTCTTTTATATTTTTAACATTTAAATTTTTTAAAATTTCTTTAATTTTTTTCTTTAAACCGGTTTTCTCTAAAAATTGCCAATAAAAAAAAGAGGTGGTAGCAAAACCATCGGGAATATTAATTTTTTTTCCTAAAGCCTTGATCATTTCACCTAAAGAAGCATTCTTTCCGCCAACTAGAGGAACATCTTTAATACTTATCTCTTTAAACCAACAGATCAATTTTTTCATAATCAAATAATTTTAAAAAAAATTCTTCTCTTCTTTTTATTAACTCTTTAACTTTTCTGTATATCTACCAAGCCAGGGCATTGTCCAACGCTTACCTTTTAAACCCATGATCATTCCTTTAATTGAAAAGAGAGTACAAATAACAAAAAGAATGATACCAATAATTTGACCAATGATTGGAATAGCAGAGATTAAAACAGCAATAATTTCAGTCACAAAAAGAACAACTCCTTGTTTAGCATGAAAATAAATAAAAGCATTTCTTCTTTTTAAAAAATAAGGAACAAAAGCAAAGACCCAGATATAAGCAGGAACCGTCCACAAGCGGGAAGCAAAATTAATTTTTTCTGTTTCTCCCTCTTTGAGGGCCTCTTCTTTCTCCATAAAAATAAAATTAAATCTAATTTATTTATCCAAATTATTCTAGAAGATTTAGTACTCCTCTTCTTCAGGAAGAGCTGTTCTTTCTTTTTCTTTTTTCTCTGGTAACTCAGCGACTACTGCTTCGGTTGTTAAAATCAAAGCAGCAATTGAAGCAGCATTTTGAAGAGCGGTCCGTGTCACTTTGGCTGGATCAATTACTCCTGCCTTGACTAAATCTTCAAATCGATCTGTTTCAGCATTATAACCATAATTTCCTTCGTGTTTTTTAACTTCTTCTAAAACAACTGCTCCATCACGACCAGCATTTTCAGCAATTTGTTTAAGTGGTTCTTCTAAAGCAGATTTTAAAATCTCCAAACCAATTTTTTCATCGCCTTCAACTTTCACCTTTTCTAAGGCTGGTAAACATCTAATTAAAGCAACTCCTCCACCAACAACAATTCCTTCTTCGACTGCTGCTTTTGTTGCTTCAGTTGCATCTTCAACCCGATGTTGTTTTTCCTTTTGTTCAGTTTCAGTTGCTGCTCCAACTTTAATTACTGCTACTCCACCAACTAATTTTGCTAATCTTTCTTGCAATTTTTCTTTATCAAATTCAGAAGTAGTTGTTTCTATTTCTTTTTTAATCTGATTAATTCTAGCTTTAATTTTTTCTGGATCACCCTTTCCTTCAATAATTGTTGTTTTCTCTTTAGTTGATATTACCCGACGGGCTCGACCTAAATCGTTCAATGTCACATTTTCTAATTTTAAACCAACCTCTTCAGAAATCACTTTTCCTCCAGTTAAAACAGCAATATCTTGAAGCATCTCTTTTTTTCGATCACCAAAACCAGGTGCTTTGACAGCTAAAGTATTAAAAATACCTCTTAATTTATTAACAACGAAAGTTGCTAATGCTTCGCCTTCAATTTCATCAGCAATAACAACCAAATTTTTTTTGCCAGAAGTAGCCATCTTTTCCATTAAGGGTAGAATATCATTTAAAGCAGAGACTTTTTGATCGGTAATTAAAATATAAGGATCCTCAAAAACCGCCTCCATTTTTTCTGGATTAGTAATCATATAAGGCGAAACATAACCTTGATCAAACTGCATTCCTTCAACGACTTCAACCTCGATACCCATTCTTTGTGATTCCTCAACAGTGATTACTCCATCTTTTCCAACTTTTTCCATTGCTTCAGCAATCATTTTACCAATTTCTGGATCATTAGCTGAAATTGAAGCAACATGTTCAATGTCTTCTTTTCCTTTAACTGGTTTAGCAATTTTCTCTTTTAGCTCTTTAACAACTGCCTCTACTCCTTTCTCAATTCCTCTTCTAATTGCTAATGGATTAGCACCAGCTGCTACATTTTTTAAACCTCCACTTAAAAGAGCTTGAGCTAAAACAACAGCTGTTGTTGTTCCATCACCAGCAACATCATTTGTCTTGGAAGCAACTTCCTGAAGAAGTTGAGCGCCCATATTTTCATATTTGTCCTTCAGCTCAATCTCTTTAGCGATTGTGACTCCATCACAAACAATCTGTGGAGCACCAAAACCGCGATCTAAAGCAACATTTCTTCCTTTTGGCCCGAGGGTTAGTTTGACAACATTAGCAAGTTTGTCAGCTCCTCTTTTAAGAGCTGATCTTGCTTTTTCAGAAAATAAAATTTGTTTAGCCATAATTTTATATTAAAATTATTCGATGATACCAATAATATCTGATTCGTCAATCACTAGATATTCTTCTTTATTAATCTTTATTTCATCAGGTGAATATTTTTTAAAAATCACTTTATCGCCAACTTTAACACTCATTGGAGCTCGCTGACCATTTTCTAAAAGTTTTCCTGGTCCAACCGCAATAACTTCACCTTTCTCTGGTTTTTCTTTTTCAACTGTATCAGGTAAAACAATACCTGCTTTTGTTTTCTCATCTTCTCGGATAGGTTTGATAATTACTTTGTCGTTTAATGGTCTAAGTTTAACCATACTTTTTGATTTTATTAATCCTTCAATATTTTATTTATAATATTATACCAAAATTTCTTTTTTATTTTTCCACAGAAACCCAACATTTAGCCAAAATAATAATATTCCAAAAGGAAGGGAGAAAAGCCAATGATCAAACAAACCAATAATCAAAAGAGGAATAAAGAAGATAGAGCCAACAAGATTAGATTTAAAAAGAGAAGAAAACAAAATTAATAAAAATGAGATTAAACCAATAACACCAATTTCTGCTAAAATAAGCAAATAAATATTAGCTACAGGTTGATAATTCCACCAAGCAAGATCTGGATATTTCTCAAAAAGAGCAAAAGTATAATTGCCAATTCCAATACCAAAAAGAAAATTTTCTTTAACAATTTTTATCGCCCGATAAAAATTTAAAATTCTCTCATTAATTGATTTTTCTTCTAATCTACCTTTTATCTTAATTCTGATCATTAAATCTTTAAAAGAAAAAATAAAGAAAACTAAGATGATAATGACAACTAAACTAAAAAATTTAAAAAATGATAATCGGAGATAATTTAAATTTCTTTTAAAAAGAGATAAGCAAGAAAGAATAAAAGTAAAAAATAAAGAAACAAAAGCAGATCGAGAATAGGTTAGAAAAAGGGTTAATGTCATCAGACCGGTTACTCCTAAAAGAAAATATTTTTGCCAATTTTTTTTAATTAGAAAGTATAAAACAAAAGAAAGAAAGATCAGAAAAACCAAAAAGCCAGCTAAAATATTTGGATGAGGTAAAGAGCCATAAACTCGAAGCAATCTTCCATCAACTGTTTCAACAACTGAAACACCATTTTTTGAAGGATCTTGAGAAGCTATTCCTAACCATTTTGAGGCAAAAACTTTTTGGTTTATAAACTGATAAATCCCTAAAAAACTCTGAATTAGGCCAGCGAAAACAAGAGAAAAACCAGCTTTAATAAAATCAAACTTAATTTTTTGCAGTAGAAAAAATAAAATTATTCCTTGAAAAATCCTTAACCACCAATAAAAAGCTAATTCCAATTTTTTTGCCCAGAAAATGCTTAGAAAAGAGATAATCAAAAAAAACAAGATCAGAAATGATGTTTTCTTCAGCAGTAAAGATTTTTTAATATTGTTGATTGATTTACCTTTCTTATAAAGATTAAGACAAAATAAAACTAATAATAAAATAAAAATAATATCTATAGTATACAACGAATATCTCCCCCATTCCAATTTTCCTTGATTTAAAATTAATCTTGTTTGCCAAGGTAATAGAAAAAGAAAAAAGTAGAAAGTCAACTCAATTATTTTCTCTAATTTTTTCATAAATTTTTTCTCGATAGAATTCTCTTTTATCTTTGTCATGGAATTTTAAAATTTGATCACTTATTATCACACTCGTATTTTTATTCGCCATTTCTTTTAAATGTTTTGGCATAATTTTTAATTGGAGCCAGCGATAAAATTTTTCTGAAAAGCCATTTAATTTTTTTGAATGAATTTTTTCACAATTTTTTTTAAAAAATCGAAAGATCGGTTTTAAAATAATCTTTCTTCTTAAAATCGGTTCGCAAGGAAAATAATTTGGTAAATATTTTTTAAGCCATGAATTTGCTTTAATAAATTTTTCCCAAATTCCATCATCATAAATTGGATAAAGCCAAGCCAGCCAATAGATAAAATAAATATCAGGTAAACCATTTTTTTCTGGTAACATTATCTTCTCTAAGTTAAGATTCTCTTCTGTCAGAAAAAAATTAAGACAAATTTTATCTTTTTTATTAGCTATAGTTGGCCTAGCTTTGAAAATCTTTAAAACTAAAATTGATAAAAATCTTACTAACCAAATTCGATTTTTTGCTGTAATAATAAATAAGTCAATATCATCCTCATCTTTAGCATTAGAATAAGAGAGTCCATTGGAAACAGCAATTAATCTAACAAAAGGAAGATGAGCCAAAATTTTAGCAATTTTTAATAATTTTTTATATTTTCTTTCAGCAATTAAATATCTTTTTTTACGAATCTTTACCAAATCATCTCGCCATTTTAAAAAATAAAATCCATGTTTTTTATTAATCAATTTTTTTAACTCTTCACTTTTTTCTAAAACTTCTTGAATTTCTCTAAAATCAATAGTTTTAAGATTAGAAATTGAATATTGAAAATTATATTTGTATATCTCCCAAATGGTTAATGGATAATCAAAAAGGTCAAACCAAATAAGGGTAATTAATATTGATCTTTCCAGATTATTCATTTTTTGTAATTTATGGATTTAAGTTTTTGGTTTATTAATTATATCATAATTTGACATTTCTTGAATCTCTGCTAAAATAATAGTATGCAAAAATACATTCAAATTGCTCAATTAATCATTTCTCTTTTATTAATCAGTGTCATTCTTCTTCAAGGTAGAGGAACAGGTCTCTCTCCAGCTTTTGGTGGTGAAAGTTCTATTTTCCGGACAAGAAGAGGAATTGAAAAAACTCTTTTTATTGTTACTGTTATCTTAGCTATTTTATTTTTAGGATTAGGTTTAGCAAATATTTTAATTTCTCGATAATTTTTAAAAGATGTTTAATTTTTTTAAAATTTTTTTTATTAAAAAAAGGAAAGAAGCTATTGAGATTATTAAAAAACATTTAGAATGGGAAAGAAATCTAATTAGAAAATTTTTTTCTCAAAAATTTAAGTTTCCTAATTTAAAGCAATTAAAATATCTTCCCTATCTTCTAAGCAAAGAAGAAAAAAGAAATATTTTTTTTCTTTTAATTTTATTAATTATTAGTTCAGGAATATTTTTTCTCCGAATTTATCTAAAGTTACCTCTTTTACCAGCTCCTGGTGGAGAATATAAAGAAGGAATTTTAGGCCAGCCAAAGGTTATTAATCCATTATTTAGTTCTTTAAACAATCCTGATTCCGATTTAACTAAATTAATTTTTTCCAGCTTGGTTAAATGGCAAAATGGAAAAATTATCCCTGATTTAGCTGAGAAATGGAAAAAAGATAAAGAAAAAAAAGTTTACACTTTTTATTTAAAAAAGAATGTATTCTTCCATGATGGTAAAGAATTAACTGCTGAAGATGTCATCTTTACCATCGAAGCAATCCAAGATAAAAAAATAAATTCACCCTTAAGAAAAAGTTTAATAAATTTAAAAGTAAAAAAAATAGATAATTATACTGTCCAATTTTTATTAGAAAAACCATTAGCTCATTTTGAAAATTTTCTAACATTTGGAATTTTACCAAAACATCTTTGGGAAAAAATACCAAAAGAAAATTTTATTTCTTCTCAGCAAAATCTTTCACCAGTTGGTACTGGACCATTCAAATTCAAAAAATTATTAAGAGAGGATAAAAAAATTAAAAAGATAATTTTAGAAAGAAATAAAAAATATTATTTAAAACCCCCTTATTTAGAAAAATTAAATTTGATTTTTTTTGAGAATTCAGAAGAACTAATTGATGCTTTAAGAACAAAAAAGATAGATGGTTTCGCCTATTTAAGAAAAAATCAGGAGATAGAAAATGTTCCTAAAATTATAAATTCTTATCAAATTCCTTCCTCTTACTATACTGCTATTTTCTTAAATCAAAAAAGTGAAATTATTTCTTCAAAAAGAATCAGAGAAGCTCTTGCCTTAAGTTTAAATAAAGAAGAAATATTAAAGAAGGTAAGTAATGGAAAATCAATTGAAACAGCAATTGTCAATCCTTATTTTATTTTAAGGAATAGAAAATATGAATATTTACCAGAAAAAGCAAAAAAAATCTTAAAAGAAGAAGGTTGGATTAAAAAAGATGGATTATTAAAAAAGAAAGAGAAAATTTTAGAAATAAATCTAGTTACCATTAATACTTTACGGCATAAAGAAATTGGAGAAATAATCAAAAAAAACTGGGAAGATTTAGGAATAAAAATTAATTTAGAAATTTTAGAAAAAGAAAATTTTGAAAAAAGAGTTAAAGAAAAAAAATATGATGCCCTTCTTTATAGTGTGATTGAAGGCTATGATCCTGATCCATTTTCTTTATGGCATTCAAGCCAAATCGAAGAAGGATTAAATTTTTCATGTTTTAAAGATATAAAACTTGATGCTTTGATAGAAAAAATTAGAATAACTTTAGATGAAGAAGAAAAGAAAAAGTACTACTTTCAATTTCAAGAAACAATTTTTAAAGAAATAGGAGCAATTTTCCTTTATCAATTAAATTTTGATTATTTTCAGGATAAAAAAATAAAAGGATTTAGTGCTAGTTATCTGCCTTATATTTCTGATCGTTTTGCTAATATTGAAAATTGGTATATCTTTTCAAAAAGAGGGGTTAAAAAATAAGGGCGAGTGGCGGAACGGTAGACGCACTAGCTTCAGGAGCTAGGGGGAGAAATCCCGTAGAGGTTCAAATCCTCTCTCGCCCAAATAGAAAATGTAGCTCTTGACAAAAATTAAAAAAATGATAGACTAAATAAATGTAAAAAGGAGGAAATGATGACTATTTTTTTATCTTGGCCATATTTAATAGTCCTTCTTATCGAAGTAGGATTGATTGGATTCCTTTTTGGTATAAGCCGAGGAAATGCTCAGAAAAACCACTCTAAAGAGTATAGCCTAGGATATGCATGCGGAGTTGTAGATGCTTATCTCTCTATACTTCTATCTCCGGACATACCCTACGAAAAATGGAAGTGTTCTCTAATTTCATCAATTTGTCAAATGTGGAAGAAACTATTTGAATCACGGAAAGTTCCTAAAGAAGAAGCAGAGAAAACAATTGAAGTTTGGATTAACAACTGGCAGAATTTGATTTACAACCAACAAAAAGAAGGAAAGCTCTCACCTGAAGAATACAAAGAGGCACTTGGCCGTCTTGAAGGACTTAAAGAAATACTTCTTAAATTGGTAAAAGAAATTTCTTAAAACAAGGAAATTACTCGGGTCTTTTAAGACCCGAGTAATTAATCTTTTGAGATTCAATTAAAACTGATTGACTTTTTTTAAAAAATCTATAAAATAAATAAAATTTATGAATAAAAAATTATTAAAAAACTTAATTTTTATCTTTCTTATTCTTTTTTTTATTCCTTTGAAGAAAACAACAGCTATTCAGGCTACATTGAAAATTGCCCATAATGATGGAATTCAATGTTATTTAAACGGTTATGAATTTATTAATACTTTAAATGAAGGACAAACTGAAAGATATTGGAACAAAGAAATTGATGTTTCAAATTATTTAAGAGCTAACCAAAATCTTTTAGCTTGTCGGGTTAGTAATGGTGATGGGAATCCAGGAACTGGAATTGGCTATTTTGATGTTGAATTGGTCATTAATTCACAAATAATTATTCAAAGAGGTAGTTCTGGATGGAAATACTTTGGCAGTGCTGGCTCAACAACTCCACCACCTGATGACGCTTTTTCTAGAAAATGGTTCGCTGTTGATTACAATGATAGCTCTTGGCCTACTGCTTCTACACCTTTTGATGGACGAAGTGGACCTGTTTTAAAAAGAGCACCTGATGACGCTTGGTTTAGAAAATTTTTTTCTTTATCATCACAACATTCTTCTGGACAATCTTCTTCTGGTAATTGTTCTTTAATTACTAATCAAACTGAATGTTTAAACCGAAGTTGTTATTGGATTAATTCTGCTTGTTGGGAAAGTCGAGAAGATTTCTCTAATCAAACTGCTTATCGAATAAAAAATTTGAGCCGAAATGGTTGTTGGCAGCCAACCATTCATCGTCTTGATCATTATTTAAAGCCATCATTAAATCTTACTGAATTTATTTTTGAATCTCCAAAACCACTTATTACTGGCTTGGTAAAATATGGCAACCAAATTGAGATTTATGTTAATGATAAACCAATTGGTAAAGCAATAGTTAAAGAAGGTGAATTAACAGGTGTCGCTAATTTTTATTTTAAACCAAAAACAAATCTCGTTTCCACTGATGAATATCTTATTCCTCAAAAATTAAAAATTGTCGCCTTTAACCCTTACGATGGAAGTGTTTGTCAAACAAAAGATCTAATTTTTATTATTAGACCTTATCCAGCACCAATTATTCATCGCTTAGGAGAAATTCCTTATGTGTTTCAGGCTGATCGATTGATTATTAAAACTAAAAAACCATTAATTACTGGTTTGGTAAAATATGGTTCGGTAGTTGATATTTTTATTGACGAAAAGTTTGTTGGTCGAGCCAATGTTAAAGAAGGTAAAAATACTGGAGTAGCTAATTTTTACTTTACTTTGAAAGATCCTTTAACTCCTGGTGAACATCGTCTTTATGCTATAGCTAAAAAAGCTAATCAAGAGGATATTGTTTCTTTGCCATCACAAGTCTTTTATTTCACTGTGAAAGAATAAAATTATTTAAAGATGAAAAAAACTCAGTCAAGTTTAAAAATCATTCCTTTAGGTGGATCAGAAGAAGTTGGTAGAAACTGTACAGTTTTTGAATATGCTAATGAAATTATTGTCTTAGATTTAGGCCTTGATTTTCCAACCGAAGAGACACCAGGAGTTGATTATATTATTCCTAACATTGATTATCTGAAAAAGAATAAAAATAAAATTAAAGCTATTGTTATTAGTCATGGTCATTTAGATCATATTGGTGCTATCCCTTATCTTATTTCAGAAATTGATTTTCCACCAATTTATGGTTTACCATTAACCATTGGTTTAATTCGTGAAAGACTAGAAGAGTTTGGTTTAGAAAAAAAAGTTAAATTAAAAACAATTAATCTTGATTCAACTTTAAAATTTAAAAATTTTTCTCTTTCTTTTTTTCATGTCAATCATAATATTCCTGACTCAGTAGGTGTTGTTTTTAAAACACCGGTTGGTTCTCTTGTTCATACCGGTGATTTTAAAATTGATTTAACACCAACTGACCAAAAGCCAATCGATTTAGAAAAAATTAAAAAAATAGGTGAAGAGGGAGTCCTGGTTCTTTTTTCTGATAGTACTAATGCTACTGAGCCTGGTTCTACTCTTTCGGAAAAGAAAGTAGCGGAAATGATTGATCAATTATTTTCTCAAATTAAAGGTCGGATTATCTTTACCACCTTTTCTACTTTAATCAGCCGAATTCAAGAGGTTATCAAATCAGCAGAAAAATATCATCGTCGGGTAGCTATCGTTGGTTTAGCGATGGAAAAAACAATTCGTGTTGCTTTAAACCTTGGATATTTAAAAGTCAAACCGGAAACTATTATTTGGCCACAAAAAATAAAAAAAATTTCAGATGAAAAAATAGTTATTTTAGCTTCCGGATCACAAGGCATTGAATCATCAGCATTAGCAAGAATCTCATCTGGTAAGCATCAATTAGTCAAAATTAAAAAAGGTGATACAGTTATCTTTTCATCATCACCAATTCCTGGTAATGAAAGGGCTGTTCATAATTTAATGAATCTTTTAGTTGATCAAGGAGCGAAAGTTATTTACGAACCACTATTTGGTATTCATGCTTCAGGTCATGCTAGTCAGGAAGATTTAAAAATGATCATTTCTTTAATTAAACCTCGTTATTTTGTTCCTGCTTATGGCGAACATTATATGTTTGCTGCTCATGCTGAATTGGCAAAAGAAGTTGGTATACCCCAAGAAAATATTTTTATTTTGAATAATGGTGATTGCTTAGAAATTGATAAAAATAAAAATGCTAAAATAATTAAGAATAAGGTTAAAAGTGAGGCAATTTTAGTTGATGGATTAGGTATTGGTGATGTCAAACATGTTGTTTTAAGAGATCGCAAAACATTGGCTGAGGCTGGAATTTTTGTTATCATTTTATTGGCGGACAGAAAGAGAAGAAATGTTAATAATTTAGAAATTATTTCGCGTGGTTTTGTCTTTCTAAAAGAATCAGAAAAGTTGATTAATGAAACGAAAAAGAAAATCAAAAAAATTGCTCAGAAATATCTTAAAACAAAGGCAAAAATCATTGACTGGGAACCGTTGAAAACTAAACTTCGTAATCAAATTAGTGATTATCTTTTTAGTAAAACAGGCCGTCGACCAATGGTTTTGCCATTAATTATTGAAATTTAAATTTTATGAAGCGTGTTTTCTCTGGAATGCGACCAAGTGGCCAACTCCATATTGGCAATTATCTTGGCGCACTAAAAAATTGGGTTGAATTACAAAAAAAATATGATTGTTTCTTTTGTATTGTTGATTATCATGCTATTACTACACCATTTAAACCAGCTGAGATGAAAAGAAATATTTTAGAATTAGCAAAAAGTTATTTAGCAAGTGGTATTGATCCAAAAAAATCAGTTATTTTTATTCAATCTGATGTCTCAGAGCATGCAGAATTAACCTGGATTTTAAATACCATCACTCCAATTGGTGAATTAAAAAGAATGACCCAATTCAAGGAGAAATCAAAGCAATATCCTGGATATATCAATATTGCTCTTTTAGACTATCCAGTTTTAATGGCTGCTGATATTTTACTTTATAAAGCAGAGATTGTTCCTGTTGGTGAAGATCAGCTTCAACATCTAGAATTAACACGAACTATTGCTCGTCGTTTTAATAAAATTTTTGGTCAAACTTTCCCTGAACCAAAAGCAATTTTAACAAAAGCACCACGAGTTATGAGTTTAACTGATCCAACAAAAAAAATGAGCAAAACTGACGGTGAAGGTATTGCTTTAATTGATTCAAAAGAAACAATTTGGAAAAAACTTTCAACAGCTGTAACTGATCCAGCAAGAATCAAAAGGACTGATCCTGGCGAGCCAAAAAAATGTAATATTTATACTTTACATCAAAGTTTCTCTTCAAAAGAAGAATTAGATTATGTTGCTGATGGATGCCGGAAGGCAAAAATTGGTTGTTTGGAATGTAAAAAAATATTAGCTGAGAATATCGCTAAAGAATTAGCGCCGTTTAGAAAAAAATATACTGAATTGTCAAAAAATGAAGATTTAGTTTATAAAATCTTAGTTGATGGTGCAAAACGAGCTAAAAAAATTGCTTCCCAAACTTTAATTGAAGTAAAAAGAAAAATTGGTTTGTTAATTTAATCTTTGCCAAAATTTGAGGAGGAAGGAAATTATAAAAAGTAAATGATGAACTATTGTTTAACTAGATTGGTTTGATTGTTCACTAACAAATTTGTAAAGATGTTTAAAAAAAGGATCGCAATTTTTAACGATCCTTTTTTACCAACAATGAGAAAAGAATCTCTTATTTTAAAAATTTGAAAATTGTGATATAATTTAATATAATTTTCTTAAGAATGGAAAATAAGTTATTCAAAAATATGAAAAGAACAAAAAAAATCAAATTGTCTCTCAAAAGAAAAAATCCGATAGGAAAACATGTAATTGCCGATTTTTGGTTTGGAAAGATAATAGAAGATAAAGAAGAATTGAAGGAGCTTTTAATTGAAGCAGCAAAAAAAGCAGCTAATACTCCACTTAAAATTTCAATTTATAAATTTAATCCTTATGGACTCACCGCAGTTTTACTATTGAAAGAAAGTCATATTGCTTTTCATTCTTGGCCAGAATTTAATTATTTAGCAATTGATATTTTTACTTGTGGAAAAAAATCTTTTCCTGAAAAAGCTCTTAATTATTTAAGGAAAAAGTTAAAGCCAAAAAAAATTAAAATTTTAAAAGTGGAAAGAGGAATCTATGGAAGATGAATTAAAAAAACTTTATCTTCAATTTTTAAAATTTCAAGAAAAATTTTTTCTTAAAGATAAAAAAAAGTGGTTTGGAGTAAAAATGGTTAAACCAAAGGAAAAAGAGGTAAGAGAAGTTTTTTTTAATTATCAGAGGGATAGTTTTTTAAAGTTTTGTAAAAAAATAAAAGACATAATTTTTGCTAAGAATCCTTTAAAAGAAGCATTAGCTAAATGGTCAATGGATAATTGGTATCCATGGTATTATTTTAAATTTTTAAAAGAAAAGGATGTAATTGATCTTAAAAGAGATGGAAGGGTGATTTTAAGAGCAAGAAAAATGTTGAAGATTTTACCTCGACCTTTAAAAGAGAAAGAAATAAAAAAGAAAATTGAGGAAAAATTAAAAATTAAATTAAATCTCCAAAATCCTTCAAATTATTTATTTAAAACAAAAATTAAAGCTCACTACGATCAATTTCCAATCTCTGTTTCTTCTGCTATTTTTCTTGTTTCAAAAATTTTAGAATATTTACCTCTTTACCAAAAATTTCTTTTTGTTGGAGATGATGATTTAATATCTTTTTATTGTTGTTTAGCTGATAAAAATTTTAAAGCTAAAGTAATTGATATTGATGAAGCTCTTTTAAAAAAGATTGATGAGATTTCAAAAAAATACAACTTAAAAATAGAATTAGAAAAGGTTGATATTTCCAAAAAGAAAAAATTAAATGAAAATTTCGTTGGTTTTTTAACCAGCCCTGTTTATACATATGAAGGTGTAAAAATCTTTGTCAATTTTGCTGTCAATCATCTAAGTAAAGATGGAGGTTATGGATTTTTGAATTTATCAGATGAAGCTATTGGTAATCGATATCTTTTTTTAGAAGAATTTTTTAATAAAAAAAATTTAATTATTGAAGAAGTAATTAAAGGAAAAATTTATTACCCTTGGCAAATTGTTCAACCAGATGATGAAATCATTTTGAATAAATACAAAGAATTTTTTTCTAAAAAAGTTGTTGAAAGCTCTCCTATCATTTCTTCTTCTTTATGGATCTTTAATTATGTTCCTTTCAAAGTTCCAAAACCAAAAAAACAAACTTTTTTTTATGCTTACCTTTAGATTTTTTGTTTTCTAAACTTTTAAAGAAACAATTTTAGGGACCACTATTTAAGTGGTCCCTGTTTTATTTTAAATCATTTAAATTACTAATAATAAAAACAGAATCACCAATCTCTGTCCAGCTGAAAAGCCATTTCGCATCATTTTTTGAAAGCCTGATACATCCATGAGACGCTGGGTAACCTAATTTTTTCTCATAGCTTTTTCCTTCTAAAGCATGGATTCCGTTTCGTAATGGAGATGGTTCAGTAATAGACTGCCAATAAACCATCAAGGTTTTCCATTTTTTAGACCACACTCGTTCTCTTTTAGTTAAGATGCAATATTTGCCGAGAGGTGTCTCATAACCTTTTCTTCCTGTCGAAATAGTAAATTCTTTTACTAAACTATCATCTTCAAAACAGAGCATCTTTTGAGGCCGAACATCACGGAGAACAATGATTTTTCTAAAAGTCTTTGTTTGAGAATTACTAATTAGAAACAAAAGAACAATTATTATTCTTATCATGGTCCCTCCTTTTCTTTAAAATTTTTTAATGATTTCCTTATAAATTGGTCCTAAGGAAAGAATGTGAATTTTTTCTGGAATCTTTAAATCAGATGGAGGAGAGATAGAATTAGTTAGTAATAATAGCTTCCACCTCATCAACAATCTGGGAAAGAGCATTCTTTTTAATAAGAAAAGAAACCATATGGGTAACAAGAAGAATAATTTTGTTCGCTCCTTTTTTCTTAAGAATTTTTAATCCTTGAAGAAGTGTTTTCCCTGAGGCGAGAATATCATCCCACATCAAAATGTTTTCTCCTTTTTTTATTTTTCCTTTAATTCCATAAAAATTGATTTTACCGGAAAAATAATCTCTTCTTTTATCAAGAATACTTAAAGGAGAGGTAAATAGCGAAGCAAGAATTTTATTTTTTCTTTTAGCTCCTTTATCAGGTGAGACTACTCTTAAATTTTTAAGAAGATGAGAAAAATTTTCTTTAAGATACTGATAGAAAAGATTGGTTGGTAAAATATTTTCTGCAGAAGGAAAAAGATTCAGTGCCTTTGGGTTATGAATGTCTATAAATATTATTAATTTAACAGTCCGCGAGATTGAATCAGCAATCCATTTAAGAGAAAAAGGAGCACCTTCTACGTCAACTCTGTCTTGACGAGCATAGGCAAAATATGGCGGAAAAACAATGATTTCAGAATCTCTTTTTAAAGAATTTTCCAAAGTGTTTAGAGTAAGGAAAAATTCAAGAAGGTTTTCTGATGGTGGATAAGTTGATTGAATATAAATTATCTTTGTTTTTCTTCCAATGACCTCTTTTGGAACTACTGGTTTTATCTCTCCATCTGGAAAAATTTTACAATTCACAGGAATAGCAGGAATTTCAGGAAAAATTTTTTGAAGTTCCATTGCTATTTGTTTACCTGTTTTGCCATACAAAATAATTTTCTTCATATTTCCTCCTTGTTTATTTTAATCTTTAAAAATCTAGAAATCATTAAAAATAAAAAATCTTATTTAGCTATCGCAAAAAATTGAATAATTCAATTTTAACTCTTAAGCAACTTTTCAATTAACTCGCGAAATTCCTTCTCTTCTTTTAGTAGACCAGCATCTTTTTCTCTTTCATAGGCATTACCAATCCGATAATAACGGCAACCAAAAACAAAAGTTGGAATTGAACCAGTTGGATTAAATTCTTGATAAATAGCTTCTTCTTCTGGAGGAATCGCTTTTTCTACTTCTTCAGTTAGACCATCATCATTGGTATCTAAATACCAATGATAAGCAACAATTTTTTTCTTTTTCATGTACTCTTTGGCGACTTTATCAAAAGTCTCTTTGATCCATTCACAATGGGGACACCAGGTTGTAGCAAAAAGTCGAATGATTGGTTTACCATCTTTTTTGCAAATCGGTTTGCCAGTATCGATAAAAGAACCAAAAGATGTTCCAGAAGGTGGTGCTAAAGGAGGTTGAGATGGTTGATTGACAATTTCCTTTGGCTCTTCTGGAGCATTAATTACTACTTTTTGACCAGTGCCTATTTTGGTTAAAGCTAGGAAAGAATAAAGAAAGACCAAAATAGCAAAAATAGCTATGCCAGTCACGACACCGAAAACAAACATTAACTTCGGCGAAAAAGTACATTCTTTTTTTGTTTGTTTCTCTTCCATAAATTAAGAATTATTTTTTGATAAAATATTTTAAAATATTTTTAAAAAATGTCAAATATCAGCTAATTTAATTTCTATTCTCTGACCTAGCCATCGTCGAGCAATTTCTTGAAATTTCGGTGTTGGATCTGAAAGATAGAATTGATGATTCTTGTTTTTTGCTAATTCTTTCTCAATTGCTTTATTTTTTTCTAAAAATTCTTTAAGTTTTAAAACAACCTCTTCTCCTGGATCGACAAGTTTTATTTTCCGACCAATTTTTAACTGAATCTGTTCACGTAATAAAGGATAATGGGTACAGGCCATAATTAAAGTATCAATTTGAGCCATCTTTAAAGGATATAAATAAGATTTAATAATTCTTTTTGTCTCTCCTTTCTTTAACCAACCTTCTTCAATCAAAGGTACTAAAAGTGGAGCAGGTTGAGAAAAAACTTTGATCTCTGGTTTTTTTTCTTTAATCAATTTTTCATAAATTCCAGAATTGACTGTTGCCCTTGTTCCAATTATACCAATTCTTTTATTTTTTGTGATTTGAATTGCTTTCTCTACTGCCGGTGTAATTACTTCAAAAATTGGTAAAGAAAATTTCTTCTTTAACTCTTGACTTGCAGTTGCTGAAGCAGTGTTACAAGCAATTACAATAATTTTAGCACCTTTTTTAATTAAGAATTCAGAAGCTTCAATTGAATATTTTTTAATTATCTCGCTACTCCTTTCACCATAAGGCATTCTTGCTGTATCACCAAAATATAAAATTTGATATTCTGGTAAGATTTCGAACATCTTTTTAACAACTGTTAATCCGCCAATTCCCGAATCAAAAATCCCAATTTTGTTTTTATTTTTCATTTTATTATTTTTTTTAACTCCTTCAATTTCTTTTCTAATAGTTCTTTTGTTTTTGCTTCGACTGTTAATCTAACAACTGGTTCAGTCTGCGAAGGTCTTAAATTAAACCACCAATTTTTATATTGGATAGTTAAACCATCAAGTAAATCAATTTTCCCATTTTTATATTTTTCTTTTAATAAATTGAAAGTCTTTTTTTGATCAGTGACTTTGATTTTTGGCAAATGAATTTTATGATAAATTTTATATTCTTTAACTATTTCTGAAAGTGGTCTGTTTTCTTGGGAAATGATTTCTAAAAAAATCAAGAAGGCAATAAAACCAGAATCAGCATAAAAATTGTCTTTGAAGGCAAAATGACAAGAAGTTTCTCCACCAAGAATTGCTTTATTTTTTACCATTGCTTTAACAGTAAAGAAATAACCAACTTTTGCTCTGATTGGTTTACCATTCATTTTTTTAATAAATTCAGGAACTGATTTTGATTGATCAACTTTATAAACTATTCTTGCATTTGGATTTTCATTTAAAAATTTTTTAGCTAAAAGAATAAGTTGCAGATCACCAAAAAGTGGACTCCCTTTCTCATCTATTAAAACAATTCTGTCAGTATCGCCATCGAAAAAGACACCTAAATCTGCCTTTTCTTTTTTTACTTTTTCAATCAATTTATCTAAAGCACCTCTTTCAAAAGGATTTGGTGGGTGGTTTGGGAATCTTCCGTCTAATTTAAAAAAAAGAGGAATAATTTGGCAAGGAATCCTTTTTTTAATTAAAGGAATAACTTTACCTGCTAAACCATTGCCAGCATCAACAACAATTTTTAATCGTTTTATTTTTCCAACATCAACAAAAGAAAAAATATGGTTTAAAAATTTTTGCCAAAAATTTACTTTTTCTATCTTACCTCTTTTTTTTGCTGGTTTTATTTTTTTACCGATTAATTGAGCTATTTTTCTTCCACTGATTGGCTCTATCCAACCTTTTTTTCGCCAAAGAATCATTTTAAGACCATTATATTGAAAAGGATTATGACTGGCAGTAATCATTATTCCAGCTCCAAAATTATTTTTTGGCACCATTGAATATAAAAAATCAATAGGAATCAAACCGGCATCAGAGACATTTACTCCTTGTTCAATTAATCCTTTAACTAAACCTTTAAAAATTTTTTCTGACGAGACTCTCATATCGCGACCAACAAGAATTCTCTTTACTTCACTTAAATCAGCAAACACTCTGCCAATTTGATAGGCTATATCTTCATTAAAATCATCAGGGTAAATACCCCGAATATCATACTGATGAAAAATTGTTTGATTAATCTTTGCCATTTAAAATTTATTTATTTCCAAGAAGTTTTACTATTTTTTCTCTTTCCTTATTTAAATAATTTTTTATTCCTTCAGTTTCAGGAGTTAATTTTTTATTTAACTCTTCCTTCTGAGAAGAAATAATTTCTAAAAGATTTTGACAATCTTTTCTATCTTTATCGTCAAATTTAATTGAAGATGAAGAAAATTGAGAAATTTTTTGTAATTCTAATTTTATTTGGTCTAAAAATTCGGAAAAAACAGCAATAAAAACTGGATCATCTTTTATTTTTTCTAGCTCTTTATTTTTGATTTTTTCATAAAATCTGACCATTATTTCAAATCCAACATCTAGTGGTAAATAAAGTACTAATCTTATAGTTCGAGGATTAAATTCTCTTTGAGGTGGCGGAACTTTTAAAGAGCTTGGATTATCGTGATGAAAAAAGGCATATTTGTCTTCTAATATTTCATGATTTTTATTCATTGTTAAATCAACAGAGAAAAGCAAATCTTTTTCTTTATGATAGATAATTAAATCTTTTCCTTCTTTATCATCTTCATAAGAAGCAAGAAAAATTTCAAAATCTTTTCCTAAAAATTGGTTAAAGACCTCACCTAAGACATTTTCTAATTCTTTTCCTGGTTTTCTTTCCTCAATGCTTCGACGATGAATTATATTCTCCCAATTTCTTCTCCAACACCCCAATCTTCTTTCTTTTTCTGATTTTTTTAAGAAGAGTAAAATTATTTTTTTATTCTTTTGATCTTCATGAAATTCATTATACTTATTTTGTGCTTCAGGAAAAAAAATTTTTTTATCAAAAAAATTTTTTTCTCTTGTTTCTATTGACATAATTAAAAATTATATCATTTTTTAGCTATTACCACAAGATTTAAACCTTTAAGCCAATTCGATTTTTTACCTTTATATTCATAATAAATATCTTTGATTTTAAAACCTATCTTTTCTAAAATTTTTCTTAATTCTTTTTTTGTAAAAGCATGATAAAATCTCTGAATAATTTCACCCGAAGAAAGATGCCAAGGAATAAAATAATCTTTAAAACTTAAATCACGGTATAATTTTTGATTTTTCAAACGATAAATCAAATTTTTAAAAAATAGTTTTGGCTGAAAAAGATTCCAACAGGTAATAAAAATATTTCCTTCTTTTTTTAAAACTCGATATGCCTCATAAATTGCCTTTTCTTGGAGTTCTCTGGATGGTAGATGTGGCAGAAAAGCAATCATAAAAACATTATTAAACTCCTCATTTTGAAATGGTAATGCTAATGCATCAGCAACTATAAATTTTTGAGGTTGGAAATTAGAAACTGGAAATCTTTTTTTTGCTATTTCAATCAATTTTTCTGAATTATCAACCCCAATATATTCAACGTTTTTCTCTCTTATTAAATCATAAAGTCGGCCATTGCCACAACCAATATCTAGAATTTTATCGCCTTCTTTAATATATGCTAAAAAAGATTTCATTATTTCCCAATGTTTTTCTCTTGTTCTTGAAAATTCTTCAGCAATTTTATCAAAATTCTTTTTCGTTTCATCTAAAATTTTTTTTACTGTCTCTGGCTTCATATTCTAATTTTATATTATAGAAAAATTTTGAAAACATGCTAAAATATCTAAATTATGAAAACTTCTAATTTTTTAAAAGCTTGGGCAACTTTTACCGGAACAATTATTGGTGTTGGAATTTTTGGCTTACCCTACGTAGCAATGAAAGCTGGATTTTTTGTTGTTCTTTTTTATTTTTTTGTCATTGTTTTTTTAGCTATTGTTATTCATTCTCTTTTAGGTGAAGTTGCTCGCGATACTCATAAAATTGCCCGCGTCCCTGGCTATGCTGAAGAATATCTTGGAAAAAAAGCAAAAAATTTTTCCTTTGTTGTCTCTTCACTCTCTTTAATTGGTGCTTTACTTGCCTATTTAATTATTGGCGGTGAATTTTTATATTTATTTTTAAAAAATTATTTAGGTGGCCCGGTTATTCTTTATACCCTTTTATTTTTTCTTTTTGGTGCTTTTTTAATCTATCGTGGAATTGAAATTATTTCTCGTTTTGAATTAGCAATGCTTATTGTTTTTGTTTTGATTCTTTTATTTTTTCTTTGGCGAGCAATTCCTTTTATCAAGTTTGAAAATTTTCTGACTTTTAATCCCCAATTTTTAACCTTTCCTTATGGAGTTATTCTTTTCTCTTTATGGGGTATGGCCCTAATTCCTGAAGTCAAAGAAATGGTGGAAAGAGACCGGAAAAAATTAAGATGGGTCATTCTTTTAGGAATTTTATCAGCAGCCTTATGTTATCTAATTTTTATTTTTGCCATTTTGGGTGCTTCTGGTTTAAAAACTTCGGAAAACGCTATTTCAGGTTTTG
Organism: uncultured Patescibacteria group bacterium; assembly: GCA_938030745.1. Classification (GTDB taxonomy): domain Bacteria; phylum Patescibacteriota; class Patescibacteriia; order UBA2591; family CALHIP01; genus CALHIP01. The sequence continues at coordinate 41,613 of CALHIP010000001.1, forward strand.
CTTTTACTGTAGGTGATCAAATTATTGTTGTTGGTTATCTTTTCGGTCTAATTACAACTTTTACTTCTTTTATCACCTTAGGTCTGACCTTGAAAAAAATCTTTTGGTATGATTTTAAACTTCCAAAAGAGATTTCTTGGTTTTTAACTTGCTTTATTCCTTTATTTTTATATTTTTTAGGTTTTAAAAATTTTATTGAGGTTATTGGCTTTACCGGTGCAATTGCTTTAGGTCTTGAGTCAATTATTGTTATCTTTATTTATAAAAATTTTATTCAAAAAAGGTTTCAAAGACCTACTCCTTGGTGGCTTTATCCATTAATTATTGCTTTAATCATCGGTATTGGTTTTGAAATTATTTATTTCTTTTCAAAATAAAAGAATTCCTCTTGACAAATTTTAAAAAATAAGTTAAACTAAAATTAGATTTAACAAAGGAGGAAAAAATGAATAGAAGCTTTCTTTTTATTTTAATAGTTTTATTATTATCATTATTATCACGATCATTGTACTTATTAAACATCCAGTGCACTGGAGAAAAAAAACAGTTCATTACTGGAAAAATAGTAAATCTAGCTAATGGCCAAAAGGTTAATAACATCGGAATTCAAGCAACTATTGGAACTCAACAAATTACTGTTATCCCAGATACAAATGGTAATATCTCTTTCTCTGTGCCTTATTCTCTTCCTTCTAATGCTACCATTACTCTTGTATTTAACCATCCCACATTTTCTGGTTATAATCCTTCTTACCTTTCTCATACAATTGCTATATCTAAGGAGTCTTTAGGAACAAAAGATACATATGATCTCGGAAAAATATTTCTTATTCCGAAACCAACAGAAAGTTTGCCACAGACAGCTTATATTGTTGTAAAAAAAATGGGTTTTCACAAGATTCTACCGAATAAGAAAATTTCGATTAATCTCCCTCCAGAGGCAATCTTCATTTTCGGCCTTTCAGAACCAAGTACAAAAAGTATAAAGATAAAGAACTTATCAACTGACGAAAAAGTAGAAATAATAAAAAACCGGATTAAAAACACAGGATGGGTCATTATTACTTTTTTTCAGCCACTTACTCCTGGAAAGTATGAAATCTCAGCTATTATTTCTGGAGAGAAAATAAAATGGATATTTGAAATTCCAGAAACTTAAAAGGAGGAAAAAGGGGGCTAAATTAGCCCCTTTTTTCGTTGACAATTTAGTAAAATTTCATTAAGATTGATAAATGATTTTAGAAAACCAAAAAATAATAAAAATTGTTAAAGAACTTAGTCGAAAGAAAATCAAATCCCACGAGGATTTTTTAGTTTTATTAAAAAAATTAATAAAAAAATATCATATTCCTTTGCCAAGTAATATCGAAATCTTAAATTCTTATAAATTACTGCGACTCCATCGAAAAATAAAAGCTTCAGAATTTTTTGAGGACTTATTAAAAAAAAGACCAATTCGTTCACTTTCTGGTGTTGCTGTTATTTCTGTTTTAACCAAACCATATCCTTGTCCAGGTAAATGTCTTTATTGTCCAATTGAGAAAGGAATTCCAAAAAGTTATCTCTCTGGTGAACCAGCTGTAGAAAGAGCAAAAATTTTAAAATTTGATCCATATTTACAAGTCAAAAAAAGAATAGAGATGCTTCAAAAACAAGGACATCCAACTGATAAAATTGAGTTAATTATCATCGGTGCTTCTTGGACTGCTTATCCAAAAAAATATCAAGAATGGTTTATTACTCGTTGTTTTCAGGCAGCTAATGAAGAAAGTTCCAAAATAAAATATAAAAAATCAAAAAAAGAAATTAAATTAGAAAAAGTTCAAAAATTAAATGAGCGAGCTAAAAATAGAATAATTGGTATTAGTGTAGAGACACGACCAGATTTAATTACACCAGAAGAAATAAAAAGAATGCGTCAATTAGGTATCACAAAAATTGAATTAGGTGTTCAAACACTGGATGAAAAAATTTTAGATAAAAATCAACGTGGTCATGGTTTAAAAGAGATCATTCGAGCAACAAAAATGTTAAGAAATGCTGGCTTTAAGATTTGCTACCATTTAATGCCAGGTCTTTATGGTTCTTCTCCTAGAAAAGATTTGGCAACTTTTAAAAAATTATTTTCTGATTCGCAATTTCGACCTGATTATTTAAAAATTTATCCTTGTGTTGTTACTGAGGGTTCAAGACTTTATGAGCTATGGAAGCAAGGTAAATACAAACCATATTCTGATAAAGTTTTAATTGATCTACTTATTGAGATAAAAAAAATTGTTCCGCCTTATGTCAGAATTATTCGGATCTTTCGTGATATTCCGTCGTCAAAGATTTTAGCTGGAACAAAAATTTCTAATCTACGGCAAGTTATTCAAAAAGAAATGGTAAAAAGAGGATTAAAATGTCGATGTATTAGATGCCGGGAAATCAAGAATATAGAATATAGAATGAAGAATGTAGAATTAAAAAAATATGAATATATAGCCAATGATGGCAAGGAAATTTTCCTTTCATTTGAAGATAAAAAAAATGATCGGCTTTTAGCGTTTCTTCGTTTGCGCTTACCAAAATTCCAGCTTACGAATTCTGGATTTCGTGTTCTAAATGGCGCTGCCATTATTAGAGAACTCCACACTTATGGTGAATTAGTAGAAATTGGAAAAAAAAGAAAAAATGCTTCTCAACATAGAAGTTTTGGTAAGAAATTGGTAAAAGAGGCAGAAAAAATTGCTAAAAATTTTGGTTATAAAAAAATTGCTGTTATCTCAGGCATCGGTGCTAGGGAATATTGGCGAAAACTAGGGTACAAACTAAAAGAGACCTACATGGTCAAAAATATTTAAAAATTGACTACTATATCATTTGGCGCGGCCGCGTAAAAGAGTATAGGAGTACTTAAAATGTCCCCAGCAGGAATCGAACCTGCATTCTTTGGCTCCGGAGGCCAACGTTTTCTCCATTAAACTATGGGGACATTTATTTAAGATAAAATATTCCTTGGATAATAGAAATTAAAATTAGAACAATGATGATAATTTCTAAAATTTCCATCCGACGAGCATTAATAATTTCTAAAATTGTTGCCATGTGATTCTTCAAAAGAGAAATTTTTTGTTCTAAAACAGAAATTCTTTCTGGAAGTTCCAATTGTTGAGAGAAATCAAAATAAAGATCATTATAATCTTTCCTTTCCCAAGCTGTCTCTGGTTTATCTAAAATCTCTAAATTAGCAATTAGGTCTTGATGAAGAAAAATTGCTTGTTGAATATCTTTAACTATTTTAGAAATACCAGGAGAAAAAATTCTTCTTAAAGTAAAAGTAAGATTTTGAAAACTTTGTAAAAATTCAATCAAAAGTTCATCAATTTTTTTCTCGTAATTCTCAAGAGCTAATGACTGAGCTAAAAGAATTCCCAAAATTTCTCCATATTTTTCATCATCTTTTGAGAGAATAACTTTATTAAATAAAACTTTATTTTCAATTTGTCTTTCATCAATAACAATTTTAATTTTTTCGAAATTATAAACTACTTTTTCTTTTACAAAAGGCTGAATTAAAGAAAGCATTTTTTTCTCAAAAATTTCTGAATTATTGATCAAAACAATAACTCCGTAACTTAAGACAAGAAGATATTGCCTTCTTTTCGGATGAACAAGAAAATAAATCTGAGATGGATTATAAGAAATAACAGAAAATATTTTTTTAAAATGGAGATAAATTTCTTTAATATCAAAACTCTTAGCTATTTGAATAGCCTTTATTTCTCTTATCTCTTTTTTTGATTTTATTTCCATAAAACTATACAAATTTTTTCCCTAATAAATAGAGTTTATACCAGATTTGATCAAAAACTAAATCGAATGTTCCTGGGTATTCTATTATTTTTCCGCCAAAACTTTTTTTAAAACGAGTTACTCCAGGCCATTTTTTTTCATCGATTCCCCAGAAATCATAATACTTTAAACACATTCTTTTTCCTTCTTTAATAACTGTCCAATGAAGAAGATAGGGAGCCATCAAATTTTTATATTCATCATCTGAGGCACCATATAAATAGGTAACTGTATCAGCAAAAAAAATCATTAAATTACCAGCGATAATTTTGTTTTGATAATCAGCAAGATAAAGTTTAACAAAATTTTTATCTAGCTGAATCAATTTTTGGTAATATTCAAGTGGGTGAGTTTTAAATTTATTACGATGAGCAGTCTTTTTTAAAAGATTAAGAAAAATTTCAATTTCTTTTAACGTTTGACCAATTTTTATTCTGACTCCTTTTTTTTCAGCAAGACGAATGTTATATCTTGTTTTAGGATGCATTTCTTTTAAAATTTCTTCTTCTGATTTAGTCAGGTTAAGAAGAATTGTCCGTGAAGGTTGAAAATCAGTAATTTTTTTAAAAGGAAAATTTTTAAAGATCTGAGCATTAAATAAATCTACTCGCCAAAAAATTGAATTTTCTTGCTGAGCTATTTCTTTTATTTTATTCAAAAAAATTTCGGCTGGAACAATCTCGGTTAAAATTGGAAAACGAGGTGAATAAAGATAACTTTTTTGAAATGGTAAGTTGTTTTTAATAAGCATCAATGCACCAACTAATTTATCATCTTTATAAACTCCAAATCGCCAGATTTTTCGATTCAAATTCTTTTGAAATTCTCCCCATAACCAAGAGTGCAAGAATTGAGCCATTTCAAAAGAAGAAACAAATTCATCCCAAATTTCTTTTTCTTTAATTTCTTGAATTTCCATTGTTTTAAATTATACCTCAATTCTAAAAGTAGTCAATTCTTAATCAACGTGTTAACACATTAAATTTTGATTAATTAGACAAAAAAAATAATTGATTTATAATTAAACAATATGAAATCTCTCATAAAAACTGATCGAAAAGTGGCTGAGATTATTAAAAAAGAAATTGCCAGACAAAAAAACGGCTTGGTTTTAATTGCTTCAGAAAACTTCGCTTCAGAAGCAGTTTTAGAGGCACTTGGCTCACCCTTGACAAATAAATACTCGGAAGGTTATCCAGGTCGACGTTACTACGGCGGTAATCAATTTATTGACCAAATAGAAAATTTAGCTATCGAAAGAGCAAAGAAACTTTTTCTGCCAAAATCTCAATGGAAGAATTGGCAAGTTAATGTCCAACCATATTCTGGTTCGCCGGCTAATTTTGCTATTTATACTGCTTTACTTCAACCAGGTGATAAACTAATGGGAATGATGCTTTCTCATGGTGGACATTTAACTCACGGCCATAAAGTTAGCTTCTCAGGAAAATTTTTTAAAACTGTTCAATACGGAGTTGACCCGAAAACTTATCTTTTAAATTATAAAGAGATTTTGAAATTAGCGAAAAAAGAAAGGCCAAAAATTATTGTTTGTGGTTATACTGCTTATCCGAGGAAAATTGATTTTAAAAAATTTGGTCAAATCGCTAAAGAAGTTGGTGCTATTTTATTAGCTGATATTTCTCATCTTTCTGGTTTAATCGCTGCTAAAGTTTATCCTTCACCTTTCCCTTATGCTGATGTAGTTATGACAACAACTCATAAAACTTTACGCGGTCCAAGAGGAGCTGTAATTTTTGCTAAAAATAAATATGCTGAAGCAGTTAATCAAGCAGTTTTCCCTGGTTTACAAGGTGGTCCTCATGATAATGTAACAGCAGCAATGGCTGTTGCTTTTGGTGAAGCTTTAAAACCAGGTTTTAGAAAATATGCAATTCAGATCATTAAAAATGCTAAAGTTTTAGCTCAAACTTTGAAAGAAAATGGTTTAGAAATCGTTACTGGTGGAACTGATTCTCATTTGCTTTTAATTGATTTAACTGGAACTGGTCTCTCTGGAAAAGAAGCAGAAAAATTATTAGAAGAGGTTAATATTTATGTCAATCGAAACACTATTCCATTTGATCCAAAACCACCTTTTGATCCTTCTGGTTTACGTTTAGGTACACCAGCTTTAACTACCCGTGGAATGAAAGAGAGAGAAATGAGAATAATTGGTGAAATGATTGCTGAAATAATCTTTAATCCAAAATCAGAGAAGATAAAAAAAGAAATAAAAAAAAGAGTTTGGGATTTAACAAGAAAGTTTCCTCTTTATAAAAATTTTTAAAAGATGAGAAAAGTTTTAGTTTTTGGCACGTTTGATAAATTGCATCCTGGCCATCTTTATTTTTTAAATCAGGCAAAAAAATATGGCCAGCTTTTTATAGTAGTAGCCAGAGATAAAACAGTTAAGGAAATAAAAAAGAAAACTCCAAGTCAAAATGAGAAAGAAAGAGTTAAGAATTTAAAAAAAATAAAAATTGCAAAAAAAATAATTTTAGGCAATTTAAATGATAAATATCAAGTTATTAAGAAAATAAGACCTGATATTATTTGTCTTGGCTATGACCAAAAATTTTTTGTCAAAAATCTGCCAAAAAAGATAAAAGAATTTGGTTTAAAAACAAAAATTATCAGATTGAAACCATACAAACCGAATCTTTATAAAACCTCTAAATTGGCAAAATTTTTTGCCAAATTTTAATTTTCAATTTATAACCCTTTATTAATGCGGTTTTTAAAGACCCCTTTTTTGGTGACTGTCACCTTTTGCCGCGGGTGGGACTCGAACCCACACGGAGTAAAAACTCCATTGGATTTTAAGTCCAACGCGTATACCATTCCGCCACCGCGGCTTTACAAAAGCATTTTTAAAAATTTATCTAAATTTGGAACAAAATCAAAGTTTTTTAATTCTTCTGGTTTAATCCATTGATATTTTATATGCTCCCAATCTAATTTTATCTTTGGTCTATTTTTTAATTCTACCAAAACAGGATGAACAATCCAGATCTTATTTATTTTTTTATCTTTAAATTTATATGTTTTAGCAATTTTGAAAGAGGAAATATCATTTAAATTTATCCCCAATTCCTCTTTAATTTCTTTTTTAACCATTTCTTTTAAAGGTTTTAATTGATCATAATAACCACCAATCCCATGCCATTTTCCTTTATAATCTCTAACTTTTTGACTCCTTTTCAGAAGAAGAATTTCATCTTTATATTTTAAAAAACAAATTAGAACAGCTGCTTCCTTTGAAAAAGAGTAATTTATTCGGCCATCTGGAAAATGAGGTAATTTTTTAAAAAATTTTTTAACAATTGAAGGAATCATCCAAAGATTTAATTTTGGATTGAGCGGGAGACGGGATTCGCACCCGCGATCTCTTCCTTGGCAAGGAAGCGTTCTACTGCTGAACTACTCCCGCTTTTTTATTATCTTAGTCAATTTTTTGGTTTTGTCAAACCCCTACTTCAATTTTTTTTAAAACTCTTTCCAATTTTTTTTCAAAAACAACATTCTTTACTTGTTTGTATTTATCTAAATTTTTTTCAAAAATTGATAAGTGATTTAAGAATTTATCCAAAACATCTTTTTCAATTTTTAAAGAAAAAATTCCATAACCGCTTTTTTCTACTAAAAGGCCATTAAGAATTTGCTCAAAATCTCCTTTAATTGGTAAAGATAAAATTGGTTTTTTAAGATAAATTGCCTCACTGATTAAGGTAAAACCGCCATTTAAAATTACTCCTTTACATCTTGAGAGATCATTAAAAAATTCTTTTTCAGAAAATTTTTTTAAAATAATATTTCTTGTTTGTGATGGTAATCCTAAATTATAACAGACAAATTTTTCTTCTGGTTTTTCTCTAAAAATTTTAAATAACTTTTTCTTATAAATCGGTGCTGTTTGATAAACTAAAACAAAATTTTCTTTTTTTGATTGAAGTTCGAAAATCTCCTTTCTTAAAATCGGTGGAACAACAAAAGTATTAGGATGAAAAATTTTTCTAACCGGTGTAAGTTTTAAATTAAATGAAGTAATAAAACGATAATCACCTAAAGGATAAAAAAATTCTAACGTTCTTATTCCAATAAATTCTGGAAAATATTTAAGTGGAAATTTAATTCGACAAAGTTGACTTATTAATTGATTATCAATAGTAATTAAAGGAATATCTAAAGCTCGAGCAAACCATCTGGAAAATGGTTCAAAATCACTGATCACTAAATTAATTTGAAAATTTTGGACAATTTTTTTAAAAAGAGAAAAGTTTTTACTAATAAATAAAGGTAAACTTTGTAAAAATTTAATAATCAAACCGGTGACAAAAATTCGACCGGCTAAAAAATAATGGCGATAACCTTTAATTCCAATTACATCATCAGGAAACCATTTTTTCATTAATCCAAGACTTTGACCATAAGTAGCAATTTTTACAAGATGACCTCTTTTCTTTAAAAATTCAATAACAGTTTTACTTCGAATGGCATGACCAAAACCTTGACCAGAAAGAGTGTAAAGGATATTCATAAAAAAATTTGCATTAATTTAGTTGTTTTTATTCCTTCAATTTTTCTAAAATTTTTAGTTCAAGTTTATCAGTCTTAGTGTCATATACCGCAAAAGTTGCTTTATAAAACATTCCAGCTAAATTACCAGGATTGACTAACCTTGTTTTCCCAATTTTTTCCTCCCACGGCTTATGATCATGGCCATAAAAAATGAGATCGTATTTTTGAGTTTTGGCTAATTCTTTTGCTTTTTCAGGATAATGAACAAAAGCAATTTTTTTATTATCTAATACTATTTCACCTAAATCACCATAATATTTAACATTTTTAAATTCTTTAACCTTCTCTTTAAGTAATTCCTTATCACCAACATTGCCATAAATAAGATGAATTTCACCATCAAAGGAGACTGCTAATACTTTTGTTAAAAAACTAGGTGCACATAAATCACCACAATGAATAATTAAAGAAATATCTTGCGATTTTAACCAAGAGAGAGTTTTTTCTAAATTAGGAATATTATCATGAGTATCAGAAATAATAGCAATTTTCATATTATTTTAATCTTCAATTATTACTTGATTTTTTAGCCATTGGATAATTTTACGATTTAATAAAAAATTTCTTAAATAATTCTGATATTCATCAGTTCTAATATTTCTTTGTGCTTCAAGATCATATTGATAATATTTAAGTAATCGATTTATTTCCTGACCTAATTCTTCATCACTTACAAAAAATTTATATTCTTGGGCAATTTTTCCAATAATTAAAGCAGTTTTAACTCTTTTTTCTGCTTGGGGAGTAAATTCTTCTTTTAATTCGTCTTTCGTCTTCTTTATGTGGAGGAGATAATCTTCAAATTTTAAATTTGACATTTCTAAACTCTTTTCTAACTCTTCAATTATTTTCTCCTTTTCTTCATTTATAATTATTTCCGGGATTTCTTCGAAATCAGAATTTTTAATTATTTGATCAAGCATCTCCAATTCTAACCTTTCTTCTTCTTTATTTTTTTCTTCTTCTTCCAAATTTTTTCTTAACTGTTCTTTTAATTCTTCTAAATTCTTAAAATTTCCTACACTTTGAGCAAAATTATCATCTAAATTTGGCAGCTCTACCTGATAAATAGAATTGATTTTAACCCTAAAATCAATTTTCCTTCCCGCTAATTTTTTATCATAAAAATTTTCTGGATACTCTAAAGAAAATTCTTTAATTTCTCCTTTTTTCATTCCAATCAATTTTTCTTCTAAGCCAGGAATGTAATAAGATTCACCTAATAAAAATGAGACATTTTTTCCTTGACCATTTTCAAGTGGAACTTTATTAAAAAACATCTCAAAATCAATCTCTAAGCGATCTCCTTTTTGAGCAGGTCTTTCAACTAAGATTTCCTTTCTTCTGGAAATCCTTAATTCATTTAGAAGTCTTTCAACTTTTTCTTCTTTAATTTCTATTTTTTTTCTTTTAACTTTTATTTTTTTAAAATCACAAATTTTTACCTGAGGAAAATTAAAGAAAGTTGCTTTATAAATAAACGGATTATCTTTGGCTAATTTCAGAATTTCAATTTTTGGCAAATTAATTGGTTCTAAATTCTTCTCTTTGATTACTTGCCAATAGGTTTCTTCGATAGCCATTTGAGCTGCTTTTTCATAAATTTTTGCTTCAGAGATTTCTTTTTTAAAAAGATTAATTGGTGCCTTACCTGGACGAAAACCAGGAATAGAAATCTTTGAAGCAAGCTCAGATTCAGCTTTTTTTAGAAAAGAATTAAATTCTTCTGAATTAAGTTCAATAATTAATTCAATAGTACTTTTTGGTAATTTTTGAATTTTTATTTCCATATTTTTAATTATAACAAATTTTTTATTAAAAGAAAGGGAGGGCTTTGCCCTCCCCTTTTTATTTTTATTCTTTTTTACTTAGAAATGGATTAAATTAAGAACTGCCAACCCAACAGTCACAATTGAAGCCATTGCCATCAGTTTAATCAAGATATTAAGGGAAGGTCCAGCGGTATCTTTGAAAGGATCTCCAACTGTATCACCAATAACACTTGCTTTATGTCCCAAAGAACCTTTTCCGCCAAGATTTCCTGCTTCAATATATTTTTTAGCATTATCCCAAGCAGCACCTGAATTAGCCATCATAATAGCTATGGCAAATCCACTCGCTAAAGCACCAATAAGAAATCCAACTACACCACTTACTCCTAAAATCAGTCCAATAATAATCGGAAAAATAACGGCCATTAAAGAAGGAAATATCATTTCCCTTTGAGCTGCTTTAGTGGCGATATCGACAGCTTTACCATAATTAGGTGGAACCTCGCCAGTCATTATCCCTTTAATTTCTCTCCATTGTCGACGAACTTCTTCAACCAGATCTGCTGCTGCTCGGCCAACTGCTTTAAGAGTAAATGAGCAGAAAAAGAAAGGTACCATTACTCCTAAGAACAATCCAGTTATGACTTTTGGATTAAGAAGATGAATTTGGTAGTAATATATCAAATCAGTAAACTTAACCTCAGCTAAAGGAATAAGTTTTTCTCCAATTTGAATGACTTTAACTCCAATTCTTTCTAAAGCAGCTATTACTTCTTGAAAATAAGCAGCGATTAAAGTAAGAGCAGTTAAAGCAGCTGAGCCAATAGCAAATCCTTTTCCAATCGCAGCTGTCGTGTTACCTAAAGCATCTAAAGCATCTGTTCTTTTCCTAACTTCTTCAGGCTGACCTGTCATTTGAGCATTACCTCCAGCATTATCAGCAATTGGACCATAGGCATCACTAGCTAAAGTAATTCCTAAAGTTGAAAGCATTCCTACCGCAGCAATACCAATTCCGTAAAGTCCTAAAGACGGATCTTTAAATCCACCAGCTAAACCGAAAGCTAAAAGAGTTGCAATCGCTACAGTAAGAATTGAGAAAAATGTAGTGTTCATTCCTAGAGAAAGTCCTTCAAGAATAACTGTAGCTGGTCCACCTTTTGATTGAGAAGCAAGCTCTTTTACTGGCTTGAAATTCGAAGAGGTGAAATATTCTGAGGATTTGCCAATAATTATTCCAGCTCCTAATCCAGAAAGAATTGAGCCGAAAAGACCTAAATGGTTTGGTAAAAAGAAATAAATAATCAAACCTGAACCTAAAACAATCAGGAAAGAAGAGAAATTAATTCCGCGAGAAAGAGCGTCTAAAAGATTTTTTTGAGTTGCCTCTTCTTTACTTCTCACCAGGAAAATGCCAATTAAAGAGGAAATAATTCCTAAACTGGCAATCAACATTGGTAAAAAAACACCCTTTAGTCCTAAACCAGCGGTAACACCTAAAACCATTGCTGCTAAAATTGAACCGACATAAGATTCATAAAGATCAGCACCCATACCAGCAACATCACCGACATTATCACCAACGTTATCAGCAATAACTGCTGGATTTCTTGGATCATCTTCTGGAATTCCCTCTTCAACTTTTCCAACTAAATCAGCACCAACATCTGCTGCTTTGGTATAAATTCCGCCACCGACTCTGGCAAATAAAGCCTGCGATGAAGCACCAATTCCAAAGGCAAGCATTGTCGTTGTCACAGTGAAAAGATCATAACGAAGGATAATTCTAAGAACAGTAAACCAGATAGCAATATCAAGTAATCCCAAACCAACAACTAATAATCCCATTACTGCGCCGGAGTTGAAAGCAATCTTTAAAGCAGAATTTAAAGATTTTTTTGCTGCCTCGGTTACTCTTGAAGAATTTCCTGTTGATGTCATCATTCCAAGGAAACCACAAAGACCAGAGAAGAATCCGCCAGTTAAGAAGGCAAAAGGTACCCAAGGAGATTGGATTTTCAAGACAAAAGCAAGGAATGCAAAGAAAAGAGCAGCAAAGACAAAGAATATACTCACCGTTTTATACTGTCGCTTAAGATAAGCAATCGCTCCTTCTCTAATTGCGTCTTTAATCCTTATCATATTTTCATCACCAGCGGGTTGGCTCGTTGTGTAACGGTAAAGAAGAAAAGCAAATAAAAGAGCAATTAATGAACTAATTGGAACTAAATAAAAGAGATTTTCCATAATTACCTCCTTTTTAATTAAGTTTTTTATTTCGACCTTTTATTTTTTAATTATTTTTTTTCTTTTTCATTACCTTCTTTCTCAATCTCAATTTTCCAGCCAGTTAATTTTGTCACTAATCTAACATTTTGACCACCTTTACCAATTGCTAAAGATAATTGCTCAGGTCTAACCTTAACCTTAGCAATTTTTTTTTCTTCATCAATTATTTTTAAAGAACTAATTTTTGCTGGAGAGAAAGCATTGGCAATAAATTTAGCTGGATCTTCTTGATATTCGATAATGTCAATTTTTTCTCCACCTATTTCAGAAATAATTGTCTGAATTCTTGATCCTCTTGGCCCAATACAAGTGCCAACTGGATCAATATTTTTTTCGCTAGTGGCAACAGCAACTTTTGAACGAGAACCTGCTTCGCGGGCAATATTTTTAATCTCAACAACACCGCTAGCAATTTCTGGAATTTCTAATTTAAAAAGTTCTCGAATAATTTCTGGATGGGCGCGAGAAACAATTACCTCGGGCCCCTTAGATGTTTGTTTTACTTCTAAAACATAAACTTTTATTTTTTGGCCAGGTAAATATTTTTCTTCTTTTATTTGTTCATAAAAAGGCAAAATAGCTGTTACCTTTCCTAAATCAACAAGAACATTTCCTTTTTCTTTTCTTTGGATAATCCCAGATAAAATTTTTCCTTCTTTCCCTTTGAATTCTTCATAAATAACTTCCCTTTCTGCTTCCCGAAGTTTTTGAATAATCACCTGTTTAGCTGATTGGGCTGCCACTCTACCGAATTTAGATGGAACCTCAAGGGGGGTAATAATTTCATCACCAACTTTTACATCTTTTTTTATTTTTTTTGCCTCAGATAAAGGAATCTCTTTTTTTGGATTAAACCTCCTTTGGGCCTCACCTTCTTTTATTCCATCTTCAACCACTGTTTTCAGATCAAAAACCTCCATCTTTCCAGTTTTGAGATCAAGTTTCACTTTTATATTTTGATCTTTTTTACCAAAATCTTTTCGATAGGCAACAGCTAAAGCATGCTCTATTGTTTGGAGAACCCTTTCTTTAGGAAGATTTTTTTCCTTACAAATCTCCTCAATCGTCGCAATTAAATTCTCCAATTCCATAATTTTAAAAAATTAAAAACTAGTATTAATCCAACTAGTTTTTTCATTGAAATGATCTTAACAAAATATTTAAAAAAATCAAGTTTAGATTTCCACAGCTTGATAATGGCGGATAACTGGTTTTATGTTTTTTTTAAATTCAATAGCTATTAAATCGACTCGCCAATTTTCATCTTTTATTTTCTTTTCCATTAGATAACTTTTAATTGTTTTCTTTAATTTTTTCTTTTTATAAAAATTAAATTCTTCTTCTGGTAAACCAAAATAAGGATTAGTTTTTAATTTTACCTCAACAAAAACTAATTGATTCTTATCTTTAGCAATTATGTCTATTTCACCGAATCTATTTTGGAAATTTTTCTCCAAAATTTTATATTTTTTTCTCTTCAAAAAATCTTCAGCTATTTCTTCACCAAACCTACCAATCTCTTTCTTTGTTGACATACCAAATTATTTTTTAAAAACAAGACCAAAATGATAAGGGCCAGCCTGAAATTCTCTTTCAAAGGAAAAACCAACTTTTTCAGCTAATTTTTTTACTTCTTCTGGCTTAACTCTCATTTCCAAGGGTGGTCCTAAAGGTGTTGCTGTCCTTACCCAGTCAGCAAAGAAGACTTTGCCACCATTTTTTAAAATTCTTAATGCTTCTTCTAAAATCTCCTTATGCTTCTTTGTCTGAAAAAATAAATTAGTAATGATCACAAAATCAATTGATTCATTTTCTATTTTTGTTGAACCAGGAATCTCCAAATCAGCCCAGATTGTTTTGATGTTGTTTAAATTGTAAAACTTTGCCAATTCTTCAACCGATTGTAAAACATTCTTTAAAATATCAATAGCATAAACAAAACCATCTTTTCCAACCAATCGGCTAGCTTGCAAGGTAAAATAAGCTCTTCCACCACAGCCAAAATCAGCTACTTTCATTCCCGCTTCAATTCCTGCTTTTTTTAGAACTTCTTCAGCATTCATTAATTCTGCTCCACCAGGAATTTTTGAAATAATAACCATAATTTTATTTTAACCTAAAACTTCTTCGATGACAAGGAGAAGGACCATATTTTTTAATAAGATGGTAATGCTTTTTTGTTGGATACCCTTTATTCTGAGTAAATTGATATTTCGGAAATTTTTTATCTAAATTTTCCATTATCTTATCTCTTTTTACTTTTGCTAAAATTGAAGCAGCACTGCAAGAAAAAATTTTCTTATCAGCATCAACAATTGATAAATAAGGAATTTTTAAATCATTTAAATTTATTTTTCCATCGACAATCAAAAAATCAGGTTTAATTTTTAGTTTCTTAATTGCCAATTTCATTACTTCTCGGTTAGCCCAAGAGATACCTTTTTGATCAATAAGTTTAGAACTTATTTTAGCAAAACTCCAATCAAGAGCAATTTTTTTAATCTCTTTAAATAATTTTTCTCTTAATTTTGGAGCAACTAATTTAGAATCATTAATTTTTTTTAAATTAATTTTTTTAACTTTTGATTTTTTAAAAATCACGGCTGCTGAAACAATTGGACCAGCTAATGAACCTCGACCAGCTTCATCTAAACCAGCAATATATTTAAACCCTTTCTGCCAAATTTTTCTTTCAAACCTTAAATCTGGCATCTTTAAAGAAGTTTAAAATTATTTATCTCTAAACCGAATTTATAACCTAAGTATTCAGCTGCTTTTCGGCAAAAAATCATTCTTTGGGTAAAGATTTCAAAATATTCCATAATTGGGCAGAATTTTGTATCAACTTTTAAGACCAATTTAATCTCCTTATTTTTTTTATTAATTTTTAGTCTTGAATCTTTTACTGCATAATTAACTCGATCGTGAAGATCTTTTTTAATTTTTTCTAAATCTTTTTCTCTTACTCTACTTCGGTGAACATCACTTTTATCAGCTAAAACGACAACTGCTGAGACTGGATTAGTAAATTCCATTTCTGCTCGATCATGATTAGCAATTGCCTGAATAAGAATTGCCAATTCATTTGGTGAAAATTTTTCCTTAAAAAGCTGAGCAAAAATTATGGCTGCCCATAAATGATGACCCGAGCGATTAAGAAAGTTTCCTATATCATGACAAAAGCCAGCAATGGCAGAGAGTTCCTGTTCTTTTTTAGAAAGACCAATTTCTTTAGCAACATTTCTTGCTCGATCAGCAACCAAATTAGCATGTCTTATTCCATGATCAGTATGACCAATTGCATCTAAGGCCAAATCCGTTTGATAAATAAACTCTAAAATGTAAGGATTTTTTTTAATTTGAGAAAGACTAAGCATATTTTATTGAATCCTTATAATTTTACCATTTAAATAACGACAGCTAAGATAATTAATTTGAGGTAATTTGAGGTGACAGTCACCTAAAGATGATCTTTTAGAAGCCTCATCAATATTAACTTATAAAGGGAAAAATTGAATTTGGCAAAAATTTAATCAAATTTTTGTTTTCGGAAAATTTTCTTTTCTAATTTTATTTGGCAAAAATTTTTGCCATTTTTAAAAATTTTGCTTATTTGATAGATTTGATGCGGGTTTTACTTTATCACTTTTCGGTGACTGTCACCTTTTTAATTTCCATGATGTCTGAATGGGGTAGAAGGTCTATAGCAAAAAGTAAAATTAACCAAAAAATAATAATTATCGCCCATTGAAAAGGTAATAACTTTTGATGGTAAAAAAGGATCATCTTTTTCCTTAATTGTTGCAGTTGTTGAATTGCTCTCCAAACAGCAGAATAGGCAGCAGACAATTGAGGTGAAGAAATTTTTTCTTCTGGAACTTTCTTAAAAGTTTTACTTAACATAGTGATTGTTACCGAGGGATTAAGAATGTGATAAGCCCAGTTTTTAGTTTTTTCTATTTTCCGATAGTGCTCTTTTATGATTTCTCTAACTTCTTCAGTGATTTCAGGAATTAAAGTAGAAAGCCGATAGAGTAAAGAAAATAGAACTAACAATAATTTCTCGATACCCTTCTATCTGAAGGTTAAAGAAAAATATAAAAAGGGAATATAAAATAATAAAAATAAAAATTATAACTAGATAATTCCTCATATTTTTATTTTAACATCATAAGAGAAAAAAGCAATATTGCTCCGATGGAAAATGTCGGAGGTGGGAGGATTCGAACCTCCGATCCGCCTAATGGCGGATAGTGGTTTTCGAGACCACCCCAATCGTCCACTCTGGCACACCTCCTTTTTAATTTTCTCAGATTTTAAAAGAAAATCAATATTTTAAAGATTTATCATCAAACCAACAATTAACCAGAAAAGGATTGATAAATCATTTTTAAAATAAGGAGTATCAACTAATCCATGGATTAAAATTACCACCATTGATGATAAAATGGCAATAATTAAGATTTTATCACTTTCCGCTAAATCTGGATTCCTGAATAATTTTTGAAATCCTAATTTAAAGAATTGAAAAATAATTAAGGCGAAAACAATTAAACCTAAAATACCCAATTCAGACCAAATAGCTAAAAACAAATTGTGCGGATAAGGATGAAATTCATTAGAAATTATACCTTCAACTCCAGGTAAATAAAATGGTTTTTGATATTGGGGAATCAATTTTTGATAGCCACGAAGACCAGCACCAAAAATTGGTTGTTTTTTAATCAATTTAATCGCTCCTTCCCAGATATTTACTCTTAATTGACCAGACAAATCTTTAAACGCAATTTTTTGCCAAAGATAATTTCGCTGAGGTGAGATAAATAACAAATAATAAATGATAAATAATAAAATTAAAATAAAAATTAATCTTTGTTTTTTCTTAAAAGAAAATAAAAAAAAGAAAATTAAACCTATTGCTATTCCTAAAATTGCACCTTCACTTTTAGCAAAGATGATGGCTAAAATACTGAAAATAATTACCAATAACCAATAACCGATATTTAAAAAATTCAATTTATAATTTTTGATTAACTGACCAATGGCTAAAATCAATATTGGTCCGAGATATAGACCTAAAAAATTTGAATGTGGAAATGGGCCAGTTGAACGAATAATTGTCTTTAAAGGATATTGCCAACTCTCTAAACTTTCCATTCCTTGACCAGTTATTTTTTGCCAGATTGCAAAAGAAGAAATATAAAGAGCAGAAAAGCTCAGACTATAAAAGACAAAATTTAGATCTTTTTTTGTTTTAATTAAATCTAAAAAAACAATTAAAAATAAAATTGGTTCAAGAAAATAGGCTCGCCAATGACCTAAAGCTAACCATTTATCAGGCGAAACAAAAACAGCAACAATCCCAATGATTAACCAGATAATAATAAATTTCCAATTGCCAATTGCCAATTGCCAACTACCAACCTTTATTTTTTTTATTAACCACCAAAAGAATAAAGTCAAAATCATTATTTCTAGTAATGTAGTTGGCAGACCGAAAATTTTAAACCTGATTTGATAGGTTGGTAAACTAAATAAAATCAAAAACAAAAGCCACTTCATATTTTAATTTTATCATTTAATCATTGATTGGTAAATTTAATTTGCTTTAAAAATGGTTTGTGATATAATAAAATTTATGGAAAAAGAAAAAAAATCAGCAAGTTGGCGAGAAATCATTGTCAGTATTATTGTTGCTTTTATTTTAGTTATTATTATCTCTTTTCTTTTAAGATTCTTAGAGAAACTTCTAGTTAAAGAAGCAGAGGCAAAAATTTTGGATTATCAGGCAAAAAGGATTGAACAAAATCCAGTTGAAGTTATCAATATAGAAGCGAACAAATCAATTACTTTTTTAGTGAAATTTAAAAATGTTGGCCAGAAAGATTGGCTTAAAGGAAAAGTGGCTTTAAAAACTGCTACCCAAAAAAAGAGTTTATTTGCTCATCCTGATTGGCCAAGTCAAAATACTTGTTATATTGTTAAATGGGGAGTGCCAAAAAATACTGTTGGCACTTTTAAATTTGCTTTGAAGGCACCCCAAATAAATGGCCTTTATTGGGAGAAATTTCAATTATTTGTTGGTGATCAAAAAATTCAAGATGGAGAAATAGAAATTGGAATGAAAGTTTATGGAGGAAAAAATCCAGAACCTATTTTAGAGCAAGAATCTTCTAATGGTCTTTTTTGGCGATCTCTCTCTTCAGATTATCAGATCATCGAAGAAAAAAAATATGATCAGCAACCTCAAATTAAAGTCGGTCTTTTTTATGTTGAAAAAAAAGATGATCAAAACCAAGAAGGTATTTCTCGTTTACCAATTAAGATCAAAACTTTATATGGAGTTCCTTATCAGGTAAAAACGAAAAGTAATTATTTAATTTTAACTCAAACGAAAGGTGAAGAAACAGAAATAGATTTTAATTTTGAAAATAAAAGATACTTTATCAATGTCAATGGTCAAAGAATTGCTTCAACTGATGAATCAATAAAATTTATTCCTCTTTTTGATGGAACAATTTTCCAGATTTCCTCATGGTATCGTGGTCCATTCTGGGGACAGGAAGTAAATGACAATGAATATCGGGGAACCTTAGAGATTCGTTTTAATCCAGTAACTAATCGTTTATGGTTAATTAATGAATTACCAATTGAAGAATATTTAAAAGGTGTAGCTGAGGTTCAAGATTTTTATCCATTTGAAATGCTTAAAGCCCAAAAAATTGCTGCCCGAACTTATGCCTTTTTCCGCTATCTATTTCCAAAATATATTAAGGTTCCAGAAGGTGAAGATCCAATTTTTGCTGTAAGAGCAACCCAAGTTGATCAAGTTTATCGTGGCTATAAATGGGAATTACGTTCGCCAAATACACAAAAAGCAGTTGAAGAAACAAAAGGAATGGTAATTTTTTATGGCCAAGATCCAATTCTTGCCTATTATTTTGCTCAATCAGATGGTCGAACAAGATCTTCTTGTGAAGCAAAAATGACAAAAGAATGTTTACCCTATCTTGTCTCAGTTTTAGATCCGCCAGGTAAAGGAAAAACTTTAAAAGGTCACGGAGTAGGAATGCCACAACAAGGAGCAAAAGTAGCTGCTGAAGAAGGAGCGAATTTCCATCAAATTTTAAGATATTATTATCAAGGAGTGCAAATAAAAAAGATTTGGTAAGACCATGAAATATATTGATTTACATCTTCACTCTTATTATTCTGATGGCATTTATTCACCAAAAGATTTAGTCAAGAAAGCAAAAAAAGAAGGTTTTTCTATTATTTCCTTAACTGATCATCAAGTAATTGATGGAATCAAAGAGGCAATCAAAGAAGGAAAAAAATATCGAATTAAGATTATTCCTGGTGTTGAAATTAATACAAGATTTAAAAATTATTCCTTTCATCTATTAGGTTATGGAATTGATTTAAAAAACAAAGAATTAAATTTAGTTCTTGAAAAAATGCAAAATGAAAGAAAGAAGAATGTTGAAAAATGTATTTTCCAACTAAAAAATCAGGGATTTGAAATTGAAGAAAATAAAGTTTTTAAAACACCATCAAAAGATATAGGATTAGGTTGGATTACAAGTTTTCTTTATCAAGGTAAAAATTGGAAAAAAATAAAAAATGATTTTAAATTAAAAAGGGGGCAAATTATCACTCTACCAGAAATTTATAAAAAATATTTTCTCATCAATGGAAAAGAGATTCTTTCTCCTTCACAAATTCCTTTTGAGAGAGCTGTTTCTTTAATCAAAAAAGCTAATGGCTTAGTTGTTTTAGCCCATCCTTCTCAGCAACTCTCATGGTCTGATGATTGGCTTTTTCCAATTTTAAAGAAGAAGGGTCTTGATGGAATTGAAGCAATCTCCTCTCATCATAACTGGTCTAATATCGAACATTATCAAAAAATTGCTAAAGAACTAAAGCTTTTAATTACAATTGGTTCTGATTATCACGGTGATCTACCTTTAAAATGGGGATTTCCAATTAAAAGTCTTTGGCAATATTTTAAAATTGAAATTAATAAAGAAATAAAAAAATTAATTGCTGTTCTCTCATAATTTTATGAATGTTCTTTATGCAACTTCTGAATTAACACCAATCGCTAAAGTTGGTGGTCTAGGAGATGTTGCTGGTAGTTTACCAAAGGCAATTAAAAATTTAGGAGTTGATATTCGAGTTGTCTTACCTCGATACGATATAATTGATGAAAAAAAATATTCTCTACAATTTTTAGGTGAGAGGAAAATTAAATTTGGCCAAATTGATGAATTAGTAAAAATTTATCAAACAAAAATTCCTGATTCTTCAGTGCCTGTTTATTTAATAGAAAATAAAAGATATTTAACTTCCGGAGGAATTTATTTTGAAAAATCTGCATTTGTCGAAAAATTCGCTGAGATCGAAAGATTTTTATTTTTTTCTTATGCAGTCTATCAATTATTTGGAGAAGAATCTAAATTATTATGGCAACCAGATATTATCCATTGTCAGGACTGGCATGTAGCAATCATTCCTTTATTAATAAAATTAAAAAAATTAAAAATTAAAACTTTACTTACAATTCATAACTTAGCTAATCAAGGAAAATGGAATGCTCAAGAAATTTTTGATTTTTTAGGAATAAAAGGTGATGAAATAGATTCTTTAAAAATTAGATTTAATGGAGATTTAAATTTAATCCAACAAGGAATTTTAAATGCTGATTTTATTAATACTGTTAGTCCTTCCTATGCTCAAGAAATTTTAACAAAAGAATTTGGCGAAGGATTAGAAGAGACAATTTTAAAAAGGAAAAATAATTTATTCGGTATTTTAAATGGTATTGATGAAGAAAGATTTTCTCCAGAAAAAGATAAAGAAATAAAAGTTAATTATTCAATTAGAAGTTTAGAAAAGAAAAAAGAGAATAAAAAAGATCTCCAACAAATCACTAATTTATCAATAACTGATGAACCTCTTTTTGGTTTTATTTCTCGATTAACTGATCAAAAGGGTTCAGAGTTAATTTATCAGATTGCTGACAGATTGGTCAAATTGGGTTGTCAAATTGTTTTTTTAGGTCAGGGACAAGATTACTATGAAAATCAACTTAAAGAATTAATAAAGAAATATCCAAAAAATATTTTCACTAAAATTGGTTTTGATCCTTCTTTAGCTCAAAAAATTTATGCAGGTGCAGATATTTTTCTAATGCCTTCCCGTTTTGAACCTTGTGGTTTAGGTCAGATGATTGCAATGAAATATGGCACTGTTCCAATTGTCCGAGCAGTTGGTGGACTAAAAGATTCTGTTGAAGATACTAAAATAGTAAATGGAAAAGTCTTTGGAACAGGTTTTGTTTTCAAAAAATATGAGGCGGAAGAACTTTTCCAAACAATTAAAAGAGCTTTAAATTTTTTTCAAAATAAAAAAATCTGGCGAAAAATCCAAGAAAATGGAATGAGAAAAGATT
This sequence comes from uncultured Patescibacteria group bacterium, assembly GCA_938030745.1. Lineage (GTDB taxonomy): Bacteria > Patescibacteriota > Patescibacteriia > UBA2591 > CALHIP01 > CALHIP01. The sequence goes on from CALHIP010000001.1 coordinate 63,543, forward strand.
TTTCCTGGAAAAGTTCAGCAAAAAAATATCTTCAATTATATAAGAAATTATTTAAATCTTAATTTTAAGCGGGATACCAGAGTCGAACTGGCGCCTACTCCTTGGAAGGGAGTCGTACTACCGTTATACTAATCCCGCTTATAATTTTAAGTTTAAATAATTTCGAGCAAATTTCAATCTTTCTTCAGTGCCGATATCGATCCATTTACCTTTATGAATATAACTGTAAAGTTCTCCTTTTTTAGCAAGTTTTGGTAAGAGTTCAGTCTCAAGTAAAAATTTTCTCTTTTTAATTTTTTTAAATATATCTGGAAAGAAGATGTAAAAGCCTGCATTAATATAACCAGCTATTTTCTTTTTTGGTTTTTCTAAAAAATTTGTTACTTGACCATTTTTTTTAAATTTGACTAAACCATAAGAAAGGGCGTTTTTTACTTTATAAAGAGCAACAATATTTTTTTTAGTTTTATGAAAAAATTTAAGAAATTTTTTTAAATTAAGATTACTTATTACATCACCATTGATAACTATGAAAGGTTCTTTTAAATCTTTTGAAGCAAATTTTATTGCTCCACCAGTCAATAATGGTCTTTTTTCAATTACCCATTCAGATTTTATTTTTTTCTTTTTTAAAAATTTTATAATTTGATCTGCTCTTTCACCTAAACTTAAACGAATATCATCAAAACCGTATTTTTTCAACAAATTTAGTTGCCATTCTAAAACACTTTTACCTTTTATCTTAACCAAAACTTTTGGAATTCTTTTTGCTGAAACAGGAAGACGGGTTGCTTTTCCTCCAGCTAAAATAATTACTTTCATATCTAATTTTATTTGGCAAAAATTTTTGCCATTTTTAAAAATTTGGCTTATTTGATAGATTTGATGCTGGTTTTAGCCTATCACTTTTCGGTGACTGTCACCTTTTAAAAATCGGGGTACTGGGATTTGAACCCAGAATCTCCTGCTCCCAAAGCAGGTGCCTTAAACCGTTAGGCCATACCCCGTTTAATAATTTTTTTACCATTTACTTTTTCTAATGTCAAGCCAAAAACCAAGATGATTAATTAAAATATGTAAGAAAAAATTTAAAATAAAAGAAAGGAAAATAAATTCAAAAGAGGGTTTAAAAATAAAAGAGATAAAAACAATAGCGCCTAAAGTATAATCAATCTGATCAAAAGGGATCCATCTTTCTCCAGGTAATTTTCCAACCCTTCTTTTAAAAAAACTTTTTATTAAATCACCAAATAAAGCACCAAAACCAAGACAAAAACCAATAAGTAAAAAATTTTTTGAATAATCTAAATAAGAAATTTTTTTGAAAAATGGAAATTCAAAAAAAAGTCTTTGAAGAGAAACAATAAAAAGAGAAAAAATTATTCCCGAAAAAAATCCAGCATAAGTTTTATGAGAACCGAAAATTTTTTTTGAAATAGGAAAATCTAAAAATTTTAATTTAAAAATTGAAGCGGTTATATTTGCCGCATACGCTGGTAGAAAAAACCAAATAATTTTAAGAAAAATCATTTTTTTTGATTAGTAAAATAATCAATAGCAGTAATAGCAATAATAAAAAAAGTTAAATAAGCCATTGTATATTTAAAAGGAGAGTTAATAATAAAAAGAGCTAAATTAGTATAGACAAAATATGAGTTGATAGTGGTACTTGGACGTCGGCCTGGCAAAGTAATTTTTTTATTTTTTATTGTATGTTTTAGAACACTAACAAAAACCAATAATGTAGCAATAATAATTCCTATTTTAATAAGAAGTGTAAATTCATTAAGAAAAAAAAGTGGGATAACTGCACCATAAACGAGAAAAAGATCAGCTAAACTATCAAGAGTCTCTCCTATTTTTGAAACAAGTTTAAAACGTCTAGCTAGATCGCCATCCAAAAGGTCAGTAGCAACACCAATTAAAAAAATAACAAAAGCCTGGCGACGATAGCCGGAAAAAATCAATCCTAAAACAATAAATGCCAAAACTATTCTTAAGATTGTTAAACTATTGACAAAGTAAAAAAGAAATTTTCTTCTCTTCTCAGAGATCATTTTTAGTAATGCCGAGGGGCAGAATCGAACTGCCGACGCCAGGATTTTCAGTCCTGCGCTCTACCACTGAGCTACCTCGGCTAAAAATAACTGGGCGGCGATGGATTCGAACCATCGACCTCTCGCGTGTAAGGCGAACGCTCTTGCCCCTGAGCTAGCCGCCCAAAAAAGTAAGGTAAAAGGCCAGGACGGGAATTGCACCCGTGTATAGCTGTTTTGCAGACAGCTGCCTTACTACTTGGCTACCTGGCCAAAGGTTTATAAATACCAAAATTTTTTCGCTTAATTGAAAAGCGAAAGAAAAATTCTTGTCAAAGATTTAGATTCCTCTTCTGGTGTTTTCTTCAATTGAGATAAGAAGTTGTAAAAATTCAGCAGCACCATTGAAAACAATGTAACCAAAAATACCGTAGGCAAGATAATAAAGACTGGAGAAAAGTTCTCCACCATGAACTGCCGGTACTTTTACTCCTAAAACACCAACATCAAATCCTCCTATTAGAATCACAATAAAAACAATAAAACCTCCAATTAACCAAAGCCATGCAAAAACCTTAGCAATTTGGGCAAGGATCAAAAGATAAGGAAATTTTTCTTTCATAAATCACATTTAAAATTTAAACCGACCTTTATAAAACATTCTACTAAATTAAAAATAAAAGTAAAGAGTGTTTTATTTCTCAAGAGTTTCTCTAACTAAATTATTTATTTTTCGAGCAACCTCATCTGGATTTTTAACATCGAAAAAAACAAATCTCTCTTTAGTACCAGCTGTTTGGATATAAACATTACCAAATTTAAAAATGGTAGGAAAAAATCCTTTTATTTCAACTGTTATATCCTGAACTCTTGATAGAGGTTGTTTAGCAAGAGTACGGTTGAAAAGTCCAGTTTGCTGAATGTCGATAATCTGTTTATCAGTTACTACCCATATATCAAAATAATAATCTATCCAAGCATGAAATAAGGCAATCCAGATAAAGATCAACCATAAACTGGCTAAAAGAACTAAAAGAGGATAAATAATTTCATTTTCTAAAAAGGCTGGAAAATAAATTTTTAAAACAAAATAAGTTAAGAATGGTAAAGAAGCAAAAATAAGATAACTCAGACTTTTTTTAAAGAAAATAAAAGGATGGCGCCGAAGAAAGAAAATTATTTTTTCATCAATATCAAGTTGCAAAAGTGATCTTTTTAGTTTCATAATTATTTTGGAAGAAATTTTAATTCAAAATTAGTTATAGCTGGAATCTCTATTTCTATTCTTGGTAATTTAAAAGAAATAATTGGTTGATGCCAATTTATTTTTATAATTTCTTGATAAGAAGAAAAAAGAATAATTACTAAAACTGCTAAAAAGAAAAAAGAAGCAAAAACTGTTTCCCAATCAAGTGAACCAAATTTAAAAAGATGATAAAAATTAAATAAAAGATAGATAAAACAAACAAAAATAAGAGCTAAATAGACAATAAGGAAAATATAAAGTGGGATCTCTATCATAAAAAATTAGAATAAAGTTGATTTTTTAAAGCCAAAATATTCTTTTGCTGCTGAGGTAGCTACCCGACCACGAGGTGTCCGGTCTAAAAAACCAATTTGCATTAGAAATGGCTCATAAATTTCCTCAATTGTCTCTTCATCTTCAGCTAAAGCAGCAGCTAAAGTTTTAATTCCTGTTGGTCCTCCACCAAATTTTTCAATTAATATTTTTAATAATTTTCGATCGCCTGGAGTTAGACCTAATTCATCTATTTCTAAAAGATTTAAAGCTTCTTGTACAACTTTTTTGTCAATTTTTTTTATTTCTTTTACCTGAGCAAAATCTCTTACTCTTTTTAAAAGTCGATTAGCAATTCTTGGTGTTTTTCTTGCTCTTTTAGAGAGTTCTTTAATTGCCTCTTTGTCTATATCAATTCCTAAAATTTTGCTTGATCTTTCAACAATTTTTTCAATTTCTTCATCTTGATAAAAATCTAAAGAATAAGTTACGCCAAATCTATCTCTTAAAGGTGAAGTTAAAAGAGAAGGTCTGGTTGTTGCACCAATCAAAGTAAATGGTGAAAGTTCTATTCTTAAAGTTTCAGCCATTGCTCCTTTACCAACAACTAAATCTAAAACATAAGATTCCATAGCCGGATATAAAATTTCTTCAATTAAAGGATTTAAACGATGAATTTCATCAATAAAAAGAATCTCTCCTCTTGAGAGATTGGTCAAAATGGCAGCTAAATCACCTGCTTTTTCAATAGCTGGACCAGAGGTAATTTTAATTTTTGTTTTCATTTCATTGGCAATAATTAAAGCTAATGTTGTTTTTCCTAATCCTGCTCCACCACAAAAAAGAATATGCTCTGGAACCTCATTTCTTTTTTTTGCCGCTCCGATAAAAATCTCTAAATTTTTTTTTATTTTCTCTTGACCAATAAATTCATCAAGTGTTTTCGGTCTTAAATTTAAATCTAAAATTTGATCTTCTTTTACTTTTTTTGGAGTTAAAATTTTTGGCAATTTTGTCCGCATAATTATTTTTTAGAAACTCTTGAAACTCTTATTAATCCAGAACAAGGAATAATTTCTATCCCCCTTTTTCTAATTCATCCAAAAATAAATTCATTCCTAAAGAATCAGAAGAAATATGGCCAGCAATAATTGCATTAAGATGAGCCTTTTCTGCTTCTTTTTTCACTTTTCAGTGCCCGGCACCGTCATTTCTTTTTGTTTAAAGGTTTAAAGATGGGTTTTCGGGATTAACTCTATAATTTCTACACGCCTTAACAAAAGCCTCTTTAAAATCGAAATCTTCAATTGGCAATCCAGATTTTTTAAATTCTTGATAAACGTCTTCTAAAATTTTACAGCGAATTGAACCAAAAGATTCATTTTTAATAAAGGATTCCGCGGCCATACTAATTCCTCTTAATTTATTCCCTGTTGAATCCTTTACTCCGGCAGTAAAAGGTGGGACATCTTCTTCAAAAAAATTGTGATAATTTGAATAAAGATTTTCTAACAATCGAACAATTGATTCCTTATGTTGAGAATTGCAATAAATAACCATTTTATCACATCGATTTAAATTTTCTTGGGTCCCTTGACGTGGAATTTTAATTTCTAAAGGAATTTTTTGAGTATTAGCCCGGACAACTATGTCATAGTAAAAATCAGCAATTTTTTCTGGACTTAAATTAATATAAAATCTTGTATCAGCATTCTTAGCGCCTTCTCTAACATAAGTATAAAGAAATTGTTGAGATCTCTTATCAAATCCTATGAGTTTGTCTTCCAACTCTTTAATAGATTTTGAATAATATTCTAAAGTCTCAGATGAATATTCTTTCTTCTTATCCGGATTCTGAGAATAAAAATTTTCATAGAATATCTCCCATAATTCTTCACCCTGAGCTAATTTTTGTTGAATCAAGGGTTCATGTTTTTTGATAAATTCTATAAAATCATTTAATGGCTTCTCCAGTGTTTCGATTGTTTCAGGTTGCGATAAATTTTGAGCTTCGGTTTTTTCTGGTTCATTCCATTTCTTTAAATCTTCTATTGTAACTATTTTTCTTAAAAGCTGTCGTTCTCCTGTTTTTTGATCAATTTCTTCTTTCCAAACCACAACTTCATTCGGTCTCAATTCAACTCCAGGTGCACCATGAGTAACCCACCAACCATTTTCTATTTTCCCTGACGATCTTAGAACTCTAACTTTTTGAAACATTTTAAAAGGCATCTCCTTTTCCTTTAATTCTTCTTGTTTTTCAGGCTGCAATAATTTTTGAGCTTCAGTTTTTCTAAGTTCTGGACAAGAATCAGTTGAATGCGATCCTCCACAAATTCTACAAAAATCTCTTGACATTTCTTCTGGTGTAAACATAGGAATTTAGTTAATTTTCGGACCAAAATTGATCCGAAAGAGTAATTTAAGGAGTTCGACCCTTCTAAAATTGAATCTAAATTCTAACTCTTTAAGGTATAAATAAAAGTTGTTCTTTTTAATGCCGGTATTTCATAAATCTTTCTTTGGCAAAAACCCAAAAGTTTTCTACACTATTGATATGAGTCTGATGATATTTAGGATAAACCAGATATTTTTGTTTGTTAATTTTGAGATGCTGACCAAAAAGTTTTAAATCATTATAACTTCTGAATTTATCAGTATAAAAAACACTTCCTTTCTCAGTTTTTTTCTCAATTTCTTTAAGTAGGGTTTCTGGTTTAACATCAGGTGCGATAAGTGGTATAAATACGATTATTTCGCTCTAAAATGCCTATAAAACTATGACTTTTCCGCTAGCACCTCACCACGATTTCCTTTTCTTTTGACCACCGAAATAGGCTTCATCAATTTCTATTTTTTATTTTAACCTTTCAAATTCCTGATCTAAAAACTTAACTATTTTTTCTCTGAATCCTTGATATCTCTGACTAATTGTATTATAACTTAGATTTAAAATTTTAGCAACCTTACTGACTGAAATCTCTAAAGTAAAATATTTTAAAATTTCTAAATCGGTTTTAATCTTTCTCAAACTATATCTTTTTTTTATATTTTTCACGTTTTAATCTTCTATCTTTAAGACAGTAGAGATGATAATTTTCATAAAAAACACACTTTTGACCTTTTAAAAATTTATGGAGAAACTTAAATTCCATTTTTTACTAGTTAAACACTACATTTTTAGTATATAACTGGTCTGAATTTTAATCAATTCCCTAATTTTTTATTTTTTAGAAACTCTTGAAACTCTTATTAATCCAGAACAAGGAATAATTTCTATCCCCCTTTTTTCTAATTCATCCAAAAATAAATTCATTCCTAAAGAATCAGAAGAAATATGGCCAGCAATAATTGCATTAAGATGAGCCTTTTCTGCTTCTTTTTTATGAATCTCAGACATGTGCATTCCAATAATTGTGCCAATTCCCATTTGTGATAAATAACGATAAATCTGAGGTGAACCTTCAGTTCCACCAGTTGTTTCCAAAAGAATAACTTTTCCTGTCCGATTTTCTAATGAACCAGCAAAAATTTTTGGTCCAGCGCCAATTTTGATTGCCTCTTTATATTCAGGAATGCTTTTTAGAAGTTTTAAAACATCTTCTACATATTCTGGTTTTTCTTTTTCAATTTTTTTCTTTAAAAATTGGGTAACTAAATTATCACAGACTGTATGAAGACAAATAAAACCATAACCTAAAAGTCTTGCTGCATCAACTTCACGATTATGATTAGCTGGTGATAATTTTCTAGCTACTTCATCAATTCTTATTTTTAATAAACTTTCAGCAATATTAATTGGTATCCCATAAGAAGCTAAAATATCTATTTGCATTTTCATTACATCATCTAAACCAGCTAAGGCTTTACCAGAAGGATGGTGAGAAATAATTAAATCAATCTTGCCTAAACGATCTGCCATTAATATCTCACTGACACCAATATCAATTCCGACTAAAACTCTTTTAATATTTTTATTGGTTGGAACTAAGATTCTTGTATCAGAATAAGGATTTTTTAACCGTTCTAAATCAAATTCCTCCTTTTCTTCTTTTGACATTTTTTTATATTTCTCTTTAGTCCTTTTTAATATTTTCTCGATTTCTTTTTTACCTCTTAAGTCTGCCTCGATTCCCATTTGGATGGCTAATTGATAAATTTCTTGTTGAGTCATATTGGTTTATTTAATTAAAATAATTTTAGCAAAAAAGAAGAGATTGACAAGAGGTTTTTTTTTATTATAATGATTTAAAGTTTTTTAGCAAATATAACAAAAGGGGCGCGTAGCTCAGCGGTAGAGCACCACTCTTATAAAGTGGGAGTCACAGGTTCGAATCCTGTCGCGCCCACAAATAAGGTGACAGTCACCGAAAAGTGATAGGTTAAAACCAGCATCAAATCTATCAAATAAGCCAAATTTTTAAAAATGGCAAAAATTTTTGCCAAATAAAATTAGAAAAGAAAATTTTCCGAAAATAAAAATTTGATTAAATTTTTGCCAAATTCAATTTTTCCCTTTATAAGTTAATATTGATGAGGCTTCTAGAAGATCATCTTTAGGTGACTGTCACCTTTTTGAATAACAGCCTTTGAGTTGGTCGGCTTTTTTTCGGGTAGCAGCATACCAATAACCGGTTGGTTGATTGATTTTTAATGGAGCTAATATCTCTTTTGAATATTGAGATTGGAATTTCTTTACTGCCTCAAAAAGAGTTTGATCAAAATTATTATCAATTATTCCTTCAAATAAACCTTGTTCTTTAAGGAATTCTTTGACTTTTTTCACTTCAGGATCTTTCATACCTAATTTCAGATTTTTAACAAAATAGGGGCAGGAAATTTTTAGCACTAGCCCCTGTTTTTGACAATAAAGCTCGTTAATTTTTTGAGCAGTCGTTTTATAAACATGACCCGTGCCTTCTGTCAATTTCAAAGGTAAGAGAATCTCTTTGGCATATCTTACTTGAAAGATAATTACAGCAGCAAATGTTGTTTTATCATAAATACCAGTCTCTTTAATTTCCTTGAATCCTTCGTAATCTCTTAAGAAAGCCTGAAGTTTTTTTACTTCCTCGGGATCATTTTTTGCACCAAATCTGATGGATTTAGTTAGGTAAGGTAAACAGGTTTTAGGTTTCTCAGCTGGCTTTTCAGGTGCTCTTTCAGATGGTTTTTCTTCTATTGGAATCTCTTTTTTGTAAATAATACTGTCCGAAACCACTTCTGAAGATCGCCCCCATTGAGTGTAAAATTTGGCATAAACTCTAAACTCATAACTGGTTAATTCACCAATTTGTAATTTCCTGCAAATTTCTTCTTGACCTTTACATAAATCCCATTCTTTCCTTGAGATATATGGTTCTTGTTCGGCATCATGAAAATCAGAAAAATTGGAAATTGCCATTTTGACGGTATTTGGTCCGCTAAATAAAGATAAAATAACTAAAGGTGTATTTGTAAATAAAGCATCATCGTTAATTAAAACTCGAAAACCCCCTTCAGGAGGTAAGGGGGGACTAAATACTTCCGGAGGTAAACCTTCAGATTTTTCTTCTCCTTCAAGGAGATATTCTGTTGATGATATAATAAAGATTTTTTTTTTAAAAAATTTATCAATTACAATTAAAAAAGAAAGAAGAAATACTAATACTAATAATAAGATTAATTTCTTTCGCATATCTCATATAAAAATGGTTCTAAAATTATTCCGGACTACTTACAGAGTATATTTTCAATTTTATTTTTTGTTCTCTTTCCCACAACTCCAGTTGGTGAAGTTAAACGAAGAGGAGCTAATATCTCTTCTTTGTATTTTTCTTGAAATCTTTTGACTGCTCTCTCTGTTAAAGATCCGAAATAACCTGTAATTAATCCTTCAGGATAGAATTCAGGATACTGAGATAAGAATTTTTGAAGAGTTAAGACATCATTTCCTTTATTACCTTTTCTTAAAAGAGAAGATTTTATTGGATTAGGACAGAGTGATTTAAGATCGTCTTTTTCAATAATAAAATCAGAAAGACCTGATGTAATTACCTTTGCTTTCTTTCCAAAATCTTTAATTTCTGGTCTCAAATTTTCGCAGACATTTTTTTCGCATCTTTTAATCCTTAGAGTCTCTGGTCTTATTTTAAGATCAGTTATATCAAATTCTATTTCCATCTCATCAGATAAACATTCTTTATCCAAAAGAATTTTAATTTTTTTTGAAGTCGGAGTTAATATTTGCTTCTGTCCTTCGAAATTACATTTTGAAGGAAGAAAATATAAATCTTTGTTTTTAATCGATAATTTTGTGTTGGTATCATAATCAAAGATTTCTAAATTAACTTTCCCAGATAAAGGAGAAATAGGAACTTCAAGAGAATCTTTTGCCTCAGAGACTGAGACTAAAACTTCCTTAGTTTCGCTATCTGATATTTTCAAATTAATCCTCTTCTTTGGTAATTCCATTTTAAAATTATCTGTCACTACCATCGCCTCAAAGTCAATAACTGTTGAAGTTATTGGGCGGAAATTATCCTGGCTGTCTTTAGTACTCACTCCTAAAGGTAATTTTACAATCCCACTTCTTTCTTCTTTCGTTTGTTTGATAAGAAAATTCTTAAGATAATTAGTTAAATCAAAATTTCTTTCTCCAA
>CALHIP010000002.1 GCA_938030745.1 uncultured Patescibacteria group bacterium
CAAGCGAAAATTAGGTTTTGTCTGTTGGCAGGCGAGGCTTCGCCCAGCTTGTTTTTTTTATCTTTTTAAATCTCTTTTCTTTGATTTATGAATTAGATTTGGTAAAATGATAGTGAAAGTTTGAGTAGGTTTAATTCCCGCAGTATCTTTAAATAAAAATGAAGAGTCATTCAGATAGACAACTTATATCTAATTATCTTAAAGGTGATGAAAAATCGCTTGAGGTTTTAATTAAACGATATTTAAAGCCAATCTATAGCTTTGTTTTTCGATTTGTTAGTAATATTCAGGATGCAGAAGATATTACTCAAGAGGTTTTTATTAAGGTCTGGCGAAACCTTAAAAGATTTGATCAGAACGGAAAATTTAAGACCTGGATTTTTACTATTACTAAAAATACCTGTCTTGATTGGCTAAGAAGAAAACAACAGATTTCATTTTCAGAGTTAGAAACTGACGATGAAAAATCTTTTGTTGAAAAAATTCCAGACAGCCAATCTCTGCCAAATGAATTGTTGGAAAAAAAAGATTTTGCCGATTTATTGAATCGGGCGATAAAAAAACTTTCGCCAAAATATAAAATGATATTATTCCTTCGCTACAATGATCATTTAACCTTTCGCCAAATAAGTGAAATTTTAGAAAAGCCATTGAATACTGTTAAAAGTTATCATCGGCGAGCTCTAATTTTATTAAGAAATTATTTAAAAAAAGTGGAAAAGATAAATTTTAATATTTAAAATTATGAAAAAATTTTTATTATTTTTATTTATTCTTTCATTTTTAGTAATTTTAGGTGGATTTTTTTATTGGCAAAAAGAAAAAAAGATTCCATCTAAAGGAGTTTTGAATTGTGCTAAAGAGGGAGAAAAAATTAATCGCAATCCATTAATTGGTTCGACTGATATTAAGTGTTGTTTTGGCCTTGTGGAATGGCGAGAAAGTAGATCTTTTAGTATTTGTTTGAAACCAACAAAAGAGGGGATTGTTATTGATTCGCCAAAAGAAAATGAAAAAATTAAAAGTCCATTAAAAATTAGTGGAAAGGCTAAAGGTAATTGGTTTTTTGAAGCTGAATTTACTGCTGAACTTTATGATGAAAATGAAAATTTTTTAGGAAATGCTATTTTAACTGCTAAAGAGGACTGGATGACAGAAAATTTTGTAGATTTTGAAGGAACTTTAGAATTTTCTCAACCTCAATCTGAAAATGGTAAACTTAGATTTTTAAGTGCTAATCCTTCAGGTTTGGCAGAAAATCAAAAAATTTTTGAAATACCAATTCAGTTTGAAAAAATAAAATATCGAAAAGTTTTACTCTATTATTACAACCCGGAAAAAGACAAAGATGAAACAGGAAATATTAAATGCTCAAGAGATGGATTAGTAGCAATAGAAAAAGAAATCCCAGTAACTCAAACACCAATTAAAGATACAATTAATCTTTTATTGAAAGGAAAAGATAATTTAAAATCAGAAGATATTGCTAAAGGGATAACAACTGAATATCCGCTTGAGGGATTAAAATTAAAGTCAGTCAATCTAAAAAAAGATGGTACTTTAATTTTAGAATTTGAAGATCCTTTAAATAAAACTGTTGGTGGCGCTTGCCGAGTAGGAATTTTGTGGTTTCAGATTGAACAAACTGCCAAACAATTTCCAGAAGTCAAAAAAGTTCAGTTTTTGCCAGAAGAACTTTTTCAACCATAAAATTATTCAGCAAAATTTAAATATATGATCAATCATTCCTTTAAAACAGGCTTTAGTTTTGGTTTAACCTCGGGAGTTGTTACAACCTTGGGTTTGATTGTTGGTTTACATGCTGGTACTCATTCAAAAATTGCTGTTTTAGGAGGAATATTAACAATAGCAGTTGCTGATGCTTTTTCAGATGCTTTAGGTATCCATATTTCTGAAGAATCAGAAGTCAAACATACTTCAAAAGAAATTTGGCAGTCAACAATTTCTACTTTTTTGGCTAAATTTTTATTTACTTTGACCTTTGCTATTCCTATTTTTTTGTTTTCTCTTTCAAAAGCAATTATTGTAAGTTTGGTTTGGGGATTTTTTTTATTGAGTATTTTTAGTTTTTATCTTGCAAAAATTCAAAATAAAGCTCCTTGGAAAGTGATTACAGAACATTTACTAATTGCTTTGGTAGTTATCACAATCACTCATTATTTAGGAGATTTAATAAGTTCAATAAATTTTTAGAACAAGAATCAAAATAAAATGCACCAAAAAAGATGCTTTTTTCGTATTAGTAAATAGGAGGTCGATAGTTTTTAAAATAGTTATGGTAATTAAAAAATATGAAAAACTTCTTAAGAGATTAGAGCCAGTCGAACCACCGGATGGTCTTTTTGATAAGATAATTTTAGCGATAAAAAAGGAGCAAGAAAAACAAAAAACGAAAAGATTGTTACTTGGATTTTTCTCTCTTTTGATTGTCTCAGTGATTAGTATGCCACTTTCCTTAATGTTGCTGATAGAGCAAATAAAAAATTCTGGCATTCTTTATTTTATTTCTACAATAATTAATGATTTTGATACTTTCTTCATATTATGGCGAGAATTTAGCCTGGCTATTCTTGAATCTTTGCCAATTGCTAGTATTTTAATTTTTGTCATCAGTATTGGAATTAGCCTTTTTACTATTCGACTATTTCTTTATAAAAAGAGGATACTTTTAAGACACCTGTTAAATTATCAAAATATATAATATGGATCGAGAAAAAAACCAAACTAAAAAATCGACCCGTTATGATATTTTAAAATGGATTATTATTGGTTTAGCTGGTTTTGTTATTGTTATTTTGATATTTAGTCTTGGTATGTTTGTTGGCGGGCTAAAAGCAAGATTTTCTTATCGCTGGGCTGAGCAATATCATAAAATGTTTGCTGGTCCTCGACGAGGATTTTTTGGTGATTGGCAAATTCTTCCGCCACCAGCTGATTTTATTGAAAGTTATGGTAATTTTGGCGAAATTATTAAAATTAAAGAAAATGAATTTGTCATTATAGGAAGGGGAAATATTGAAAAAGTGATTTTAATTAATGATAAAACAATAATAAAAAAAGGAAGAGAAATGATAAAAAAAGAAAATTTAAAAGTCGGAGATTGGGTAGTTATTATTGGTTTGCCGAATGAAGAGGGAAAAATTGAGGCAAAATTGGTTCGAATCTTTGATAGAGGATTAAGGGGTTTGCCAGTACCATTTAAGTAATAAATTTCTTTTTTGATTTATGTTGACAAAATTATTTAAAAACAAATTTATAACTTTAATAATATTCTTATTAATTTTAATCGGAGGCTATTTTGGCTATAAAAATTTTCTTAGAAAAGAAAGCGAAACTCGTTATACTCTGGCAGCAGTTGAGAGAGGGACGATTGTTGTCTCGGTTTCTGGTTCAGGTCAGATTTTGGCTTCAGACCAGATAGATATAAAACCAAAAATAAGTGGTGAGATTAAGAATATATATGTTGAAAAAGGAGATGAAGTTAAAGCAGGGAAGCTGATTATGAAATTAGATGATACAGATTTTCAAAAAACAGTTAGAGATGCTGAGACTTCTCTTGAAATAGCCAAAATCGAATTAGAAAAATTATTAAAACCACCTGACGAATTAACTCTTTTACAAGCGGAAAATGCTTTAGCTCAAGCAAAAGAATCAAAACAAAAAGCAGAAGATAATATTGAAAAGGCTTATGAAGACGCTTTCAATACCATTAGTAACGCTTTTTTAGATTTACCAACAATTATTACTGGATTAAGAGATATTTTATATAGTTATGAGATAGGCGAAAGCGAAATAACAGTTAGTAGATACCAATGGAACGTAGATGTTTATCGAAATGCTTTTGATTGGCAAGATCGAGATGAAATAGAACCTTTTGTTAGAAGTGCTGAGGATAGTTATAAAATAGCCAGAAAAAACTATGATCAGAATTTCGAAAATTATAAAAATGCCAGTCGTTATTCAAAAAAAGAAATAATTGAGGCTTTACTTGATGAGACAATAGAAACAACAAAATCAATTGCCGAGACAATTAAAAACGAGACTAATCTTCTTGATTTTGTTGTTGATTATCTTTCTGATCATAACAGGCGGATTTATAGCAAGATAACTGAATATCAATCTAATTTAAAGAGCTATACCTCAAAAACAAATAACCATCTTTTAAGTCTTTTATCAATTCAAAGATCTATTAAAGATAACAAAGAGGCTATTATCAATGCCGAAAGAACAATTAAAGAGAGAGAGCTCCAACTTTCTAAACTTAAGGAGGGTCCTGACGAATTAGATATTCGGGCCAAAAAAATTGCTATTCAACAAAAAGAAGATAATTTAGCTACAGCAAAAGAGAAACTTGCTGATTGTTTCGTTTACTCACCAATAAATGGTCTTGTTGCTGATATAAAAGTAAAAAAGGGTGATCAAGTTTCTTCTGGTACGGTCTTGGCCACTCTTATTACTCAACAAAAAATAGCGGAAATTACTCTCAATGAAGTTGATGCAGCAAGGGTTAAGATAGGACAAAAAGCAACTTTAACTTTTGATGCTATTCCTGATTTAACTTTAACTGGCAAAGTTTCGGAAATTGATACTATTGGAACCATTTCTCAAGGAGTAGTTAGTTATGGAGTAAAAATTGTTTTGGATACAGATGATGAAAGGATAAAACCAGCAATGAGTGTGACGGCCGATATTATTACTGATGTTAAATCTGACATTTTGGTTTTGCCAAATAGTGCTATCAAATTCCAGGGCGGAATTCATTATGTGGAATTGGTTGAAATTCCGGAAGAAAAAAAACAAGAATTTTTAAATAACCGGGTAGGAATAATTTTGCCAACCCCTCCCAAAAGACAACAGATCGAAGTTGGAATTTCAAATGATAATTTGACTGAGATTTTATCGGGTTTAAAAGAAGGTGATATTGTTGTTTCTTCCACGATTAATCAAACCAAAACTACTCAAACTTCAAGGATTCAGCGATTTCAAATTCCAGGGATGGGGGGACAAATGAGAATGAGATAGAAAAAAATGAAAATTAAGAAATTGAGTCATTTAATGAAAATTGAAAATTTAATTCTATTATCATTTTGAGATTTGCATTTTGCATTTATATTTATGTTAATTGAAGTTAAAAATGTTACTAAAATTTTCAAGTCGGGAGAGGTTGAAACCGTTGCCCTAAGAGGCGTTTCTTTTTCAATAGAGAAAGGAGAATTTGTGGCAATTATTGGACCTTCAGGTTCTGGGAAATCGACTCTTATGCATATTTTGGGATGCTTAGATAAACCAACTTCTGGTCAATACTTTTTTGAAGGAAAAGATGTTTCAAAATTTTCCGATGATGAATTAGCTGAAATCAGAAAAAGAAAAATTGGTTTTGTTTTTCAACAATTTAATCTTTTACCAAGAGCAACAGTCTTAAGGAATGTTGCTTTGCCATTAGTTTATGCTGGTGTGCCAAAACAAAAAAGAGAAGAAATTGCTAAATCAGTTTTAAGGGACTCTGCCTTTCCAGAAGAATTTTGGTTCCATTTATCAAATCAATTATCAGGCGGAATGATGCAAAGAGTAGCTATTGCTCGGGCCTTGGTTAACGACCCTTTACTGATTTTAGCTGATGAACCAACCGGAAACCTGGATTCAAAAACCGGTGAACAAGTTTTAGAAACATTTGAAAAACTAAACAGGCAAGGAAGGACGATTGTTTTAGTTACTCATGAAAAATACATTGCCCAAAGAGCAAAGAGGATTATTTCTTTAAAAGATGGTAAGATTATTGGTGACACAAAAAATCAAAAAGAGAAAGTTTTAAAAGAAATAAAAGAATAATATGAAAATTTCTGACCTCTTTCAAGAAACAATCTCTGCAATTTCAGCAAACAAACTCAGATCCGGGCTGACAATTTTAGGTATTGTCATCGGCATTGGTTCAGTCATTGCTATGATTTCTGTCGGTCAAGGTGCCAAATGGCAGATTGAGAACCAAATCCAACAAATCGGTTCAAATTTAATAGTTATTTATCCAGGAGCGATGAGGACTTTTTCAATTGCTGCTGCTGCTCGTGGAACAGCCCAAACCTTAAAAATATCTGATGCCAAAACAATAAAAAAAGAAGTTTCCGGAGTTTCTGGTGTGGCGCCTATAATCAATCGAAATTATCAAGTAGTAGCAAAAAATAAAAACACTAGAACTCAAATTGTTGGTACAAGCCCAGATATACTTTTGGTTAGAAATTATCAAATTGATTTAGGTTCTTTTTTTACAGAAAAAGATGTTGAGGCAAAATCAAGAGTGGCGGTTTTAGGACCAATAACGAGAGGTGATTTATTTGGAGAAAATGCAAATCCCGTAGGTCAGATGATAAAAATTAACGGGATAAATTTTAGGATTATTGGGGTAACAAAAACAAAAGGAGGAATGGCTATTTCCGAGGATGATTTAATCTTTATTCCCTATACTGTTGCTCAAACATTTTTTACTGGGAACGAATATGTTTCAGCTATTGCTGTTTCAGCCGAAAATCAAAAAATTATTGATCAGGTTAAATCTCAAATTACCAGGCTTTTGATGGAGCTTCACAATATCAAAAATCAAGAACTGATTGATTTTACTCTTTTTACTCAGGAAGATATGTTAGAGATGGCAACATCTGTTACTCAAATAATGACAATTTTATTAGCCTCAATAGCAGCAATTTCTTTAATTGTCGGTGGAATTGGAATTATGAATATGATGATGACTAACGTTACTGAAAGAACAAGAGAAATTGGTTTAAGAAAAGCTATTGGCGCAAAAAATTCAGATATTACTTTACAATTTTTAGCAGAATCAGTGATACTTACTTTTGTTGGCGGATTTTTTGGAATAATTTTAGGATGGATTTTATCTTTTGGTATTTCCACATTTGGTGGGGTAACAACAAAGACCTCACTTTTTTCAATTATTTTAGCTTTTGGTGTATCAGCTGTTATTGGAATTGTCTTTGGCTATTGGCCTGCCAAAAAAGCAGCTAGACTTGATCCTATCGAAGCGCTAAGATACGAATGATAATAAATTCAAAATTATAATTCAAAAATCAAAGGTCAAAATACAAAATTAAAGATTTCAAAATTATGAAAATCAAAACTATTCCACTTTTTATCATAATTCTTATGATAGTTGGTGGAGGGGCGTTTTATGGAGGAATAAAATATGGACAGGGCAAAAATCCTTTAAGTGGATTTTCTCGTCAGGGTTTACAAAATTTACCTCTTGAGCAACGTCAGCAATTTATTCAAAAAAGGAGCGGAATGGGTTTTATTTCTGGTGAAGTTATTGATAAAGATAAACAGAGTTTAACCATTAAGACACCAGATGGTAGTACAAAATTAGTCTTTTTTTCAAATTCTACCCAAATATCGAAAACAATCGAAGGATCAATAGATGATATCGAAATTGGTAAACAAATTATGGTTGGTGGTAAACAAAATCCTGATAGGAGTTATACCGCGAAAATAATTCAGATCTCTCCTCGTTTTTTAATTCCAAGAAATAGTGATTAAAAGAGCTGAACCATATAAATATTTCAAATTCGGCAAGCCAGATAAATTATTATTTGTCTCTTTTATTTATGAATAAAATTTAGTAAAATAGTAATGATAGCGAATCGATTCCTTAAATAGTTTTATGATAAAATTTATTAATGTGACGAAAATTTATCCACCAGATACTTATGCTCTAAAAGATATTAACTTATTTATCAGACCATCTGAATTCGTTTCAATTGTTGGTCAGTCTGGAGCAGGAAAAACTACTTTTATTAAACTTCTAATTGCTGAGGAAAGGCCAACCAAAGGAAAAATTATTATTGGCGATTGGGATATTTCAAATATCAAACCAGATGAGATTCCTTATCTTCGACGTCAGATTGGTGTTGTTTTTCAGGATTTTAAATTACTAAAAGAAAAAACTGTTTATGAAAATGTTGCTTTTGGTTTAGAAGTGATTGGAGCAAAAAATAAATTTATCAATGAAGTTGTTCCTTATGTTTTAAAAATAGTTGGTTTAGAAAAAAAAGCTTCAAAATTTCCTGAAGAGCTTTCAATTGGCGAAGCACAAAGAGTAGCAATAGCTAGGGCTTTAGTTTATCGACCAAAAATTCTGGCAGCCGATGAACCAACAGGAAATGTTGATTTAATTAATGCCAGAGAGATAGTTGATCTTTTTAAAAAAATTAATGAGATGGGAACAACAGTTATTTTAGTTACTCATAATCGGGAAATTGTTAATTATTTAAAAACAAGAGTTATTATTTTAGAACAAGGTCAGATTATTTCTGATCAACAAAAAGGACGTTATATTCTCTAAAAATATTTATGACTACTATTTTTCGTTCAATCAATTGGGCAATAAGAAGTTTTTTTCGTCATTTTGGGCTTTCTTTCGTTACTACTATTATTATTGCTATTAGTCTTTTTTCTTTAACAGTTCTTTTATTCTTAAATATCTTGGCAAAAATACTGATTAAAAATCTTGAAAATCGAATTGATATCACTGTCTATCTTAAAGAAAATCTTAGTCAAGAAGAAGTAGAAAATTTTAAAAACTATTTAGCTGGTCAGCCAGAGGTTAAAGAGATAATTTACCTTAATCCTAATGAAGTATTGGAAAAATTTAAAGAAAGGCATAAAAAAGAAGAAATAGTTTTAAAATCACTCCAGATCCTTGAGAAGAATCCTTTTGGCGGGGTTTTAATTTTAAGAGCATCTTCAATTAAAGATTATCCAATTCTTTTAGAAAAGATAAATGATCCTACCTATGAGAAGATTATTCAAGAAAAAAATTTTTATGAATATCAAAAAATTATTTCAATTGTCAAAAGTATTTCTCAAAAAATTTATTTCGGTGGTTTATTAATAGTTTTAATTTTCACAATTATTTCAATTGTTGCAATTTTTAATAGTATCCGTCTAACCGTTTATTTAAGGAAAGAAGAAATTAAAATTATGAGATTAATTGGAGCAACAAGTTCTTTTGCCAGAGCACCATTTATTATCGAAAATATTTTTTATGGTCTTTTTGCTTGGCTTATTAATCTATTAATATTTTTGTTAATTTTTAAATTTGCCTTAGAGAAAATAATTAATTTTTTAGAGATAGAAAAAAATCTATTTTTTTCTTATCAAAAAGAAATAATTTATTCATTTATCGGTGTTCTAATTTTTTCTCTATTTTTAACCTTAATCAGCAGTTGGTTAGCAGTTCGTAAATACATCAAAACTTGACAATTTAAAATAAAATTTTATATTAAATAAAGTTTATGGCTTTCTTTACAAGAAAAATTGGTATTGATTTGGGGACAGCAACAGTTTTAGTTTTTTTACCTGGCCGAGGAATTGTTCTTAATGAACCATCTGTTGTTGCAGTCTCAACAATTGATAAAAGAGTGTTAGCTGTTGGTTCAGAAGCAAAAGAAATGGTTGGCCGAACACCAGACACTATTGTTGCTTTAAAGCCGTTAAAAGATGGTGTGATTGCCGATTATAAAATTACTGAGGCGATGCTTCGTTATTTTATTGATAAAACCCTTGGTCGTTTTCGTCTTTTCAAACCAGAAGTAATGGTAGCTGTACCGGCAGGAATTACTTCAACTGAAAGGAGAGCTGTTATTGATGCAACACTAGCTGCTGGAGCAAAAGCAGCTTTTATTATTAAGGAACCAATTGCTGCCGCTATTGGTGCTAATATTCCAATTGGTTCACCATCAGGTAATATGATTATTGATATTGGTGGAGGAACAACTGAGGTAGCAGTTATTTCTTTAGGCGGAATTGTTTCTAATGCCTGTGTTAAAGTTGCTGGCAATAAATTTGATCGAGCAATTATGGAATATGTTAGAAAAAAATATAATTTAATCATTGGTGAACAAACAGCAGAAGAAGTGAAAATAAAAATTGGAGCAGCAATGCCTTTAGAAAAAAAATTAATTACCCAAATTCGTGGCCGAGACATGATTACTGGTTTACCAAAAACTTTAACTATTTCTTCAGATGATATAACTGAAGCGATTCAAAATGAATTGGATGCGATTATCAGTACAGTAAAATCTGTTTTAGCTAACACTCCACCAGAATTAGCAGCTGATATAATAGATAAAGGGATGGTTCTTTCTGGTGGTTCATCTCTTTTAAGAAAGATTGACAAACTTTTAACTGAAGCAACTGGTGTTCCCGCTTATGTTGCTGATGAGCCACAACTTTGTGTAGCTAAAGGAACAGGAATTGCTTTAGAAAATTTAGAGAGTTACAAAAAAAGTATTATTACATTAAAGTAAATTTATGACAATTTTTAAATATATTGTTTCGACAAGGGATGGGAAAACAAAAGATGGAGAAATAGAAGCAAAAGATAAAGAGGAGGCAGTTGAAAAACTTTTAACCCAGGATTTTTTAATTATTTCTCTAAAAGAAAAGAAGAGAAGGCCTTTTTTATTAAGTTTTACTTTAGGAAAGGTTAGTTCTTTAGAAAAAATATATTTAATTAAAAATCTTTCTTTAATGATTAAAGCTGGTTTGCCGATCTCCGAGATTATCGAGACCTTGAAAGGAATGGCAAAAACAAAAAAACTTAAAAAAATTTTAGAAGAAACAAAAGAAAGAGTTGAAAAAGGTAGTTCACTTTCTAAAGCTCTTTCCTTATATCCTGAAACATTTTCTCCGCTTTTCCTTGGTCTTATCAGATTAGGTGAAGAGAGTGGTCAATTAGGTGAAACAACTGAACATCTTCACTCTCTTTTTCTTTCTCAATATGAATTTAAAAAAACAATCAAGTCAGCTTTAATTTATCCTTTCATTATCATCTTTACCAGCTTAGCTGTCTTTTTTTCTATTTCCCTTTTTCTTTTACCAAAACTTTCCAAACTTTTTACTACTTTAGGAGTAAAATTACCATTAATCACAAGAATCCTGATTTTTACAATGGCTTTTTTTCAAAAAAATTTATTTTTTATTTTTTTAGCCTTTATTTCCCTTTTCTTTCTTTATTTGATTCTTTCAAAAAATAAAAAAATAAGAAAATTTTTTCAAAATCTTGATTTATCTTTACCAATTATTGGAATAATTCTTAGAAATATTAACATTGCTTACTTTGCTAAAAATTTATCTCTTCTTTTAAAAAGTGGAATGCCAATAGAAAGAGCTTTGCTTCTTAGTTTAGAAATTACAGAAAATGAAGTCTATAAGGAGAAAATTGAAAAAATTTTAAATGAGGTAAGGAAAGGAAAAACAATAGCTTCTAGTTTAGAGGAATTTCCAAGAGAATTTCCAAAAATTTTTTTAAAAACAATTGAAAGTGGAGAAAGAACTGGTAATTTAGTTGAGGCATTAAATTATCTTTCTCTATTTTATCAAGCAGAGACAGAAAGGGAGATAAAAGATTTAAGTATTGCTTTCGAACCATTACTTTTGATTATTGTTGGTCTAATTGTTGCTTTTATCGCTGTTGCTGTTATATCTCCAATCTATCAATATCTTTCTTTAATTGAAAAATTAAGATAACTATGATTTTATTTGCTCCTAAAAAAGGTTTTGGTTTGGACATTTCCGATGCTTCAATTGAGGCTTTAGAATTAGAAAAGGTTTCTAAAGAAATCAAAGTAAAAAGTTATGGCCGAATTGAAATTCCTGAAAAAAAATTGATTGAAGATGGTTTGATAAAAAACAAAGAAGCTTTAGTCAAATCTATCAAAGAAGTTTTAGAAAAAACTGAACCAGAAAAAATTAAGACAAGATATGTTCTTCTTTCTTTACCAGAGTCAAAAGTCTTAACCCATATTTTTGAATTGCCAATCAATCTTACTTTAGATCAAATAAAAGAAGTACTTTCTTATGAAATTGAATCTATTTTCCCTTATCCAGCAAATGAACTTTCAATCGATTTTAAAGTTGTCAGTAAAAAAGATAAGACTCAAGAAATTTTTTTAGCTGGAATACCGAAAAAAATTGTTAATGATTACAAAGAAGTTTTAGAAAAATCAGGATTAATTCCGTTAGTTTTTGATATGGAATCAAAAAGTTTAGCCAGAGCTTTAATTGAAAAAATTGAAAAAAATAAAGCAGTTATCATTTTAGATATTGGTGCCAGAACTTCAATTATTAGTGTTTTTGATGAAGTTGGTTTAAGATTTACAACCAATTTAAAAATTGCTGGCAACCTTTTTACCCAAAAGATTTCTCAAAATTTAAATCTTTTATTTGATGAGGCAGAAAAATTAAAAATTAAAGAAGGATTTTCATCTGAAAAATTTGGTCAGATTTTAAAAAATGAAGCAAAACCGATTTGTCAAGAAATAAAAAAAGTGATAGAATATACAGAGAGAAAATATAATTTTAAAATAGAAAAAATTATTCTTGCCGGTGGCTCAAGTTTATTACCAAAAATAGAAGAATATTTTCAATTAGAAACTGGACTTTTAACTGAAAGAGGTAATCCATTGACAAAATTGAGTAAAGATAATATTCTTTCTAAAAAAGAGAAAAATATTTTGTTTGCTAATGTTATTGGTTTAGCTTTAAGGGCTTTAGAAAAAGACCCAATAAAGGTCGATATAAATTTACTTCAAAGTTAATTCTTAATAATTAATCCTATGAAGAAAGGTTTTACTTTAATTGAACTTTTAGTTGTTATTGCTATCATTGCTATTTTAGCAGGTATTGTTATTATTGCTGTTAACCCAGCTCGACAAGTAGCCCAAGCAAGAAATGCTCAGCGAAGAGCTGATGTTTTAACTGTTCTTAATGCTATCCACCAATATCTTGTTGATAAGAACGAATTTCCAGAAGGTATTGATGTAACCCCTAAACAACTTGGAACCTCTACTAGTGGATGTGATGAATCTTGCGGTGATTGGACACTTCAAAGTGCTTGTTTAAATTTAACTGATGCTTTAACCCCTACCTATCTTTCTGCTATTCCTTATGATCCACAAAAAGAGAGTGCTGCAAAAACTGGCTATGCTGTAAAAAAAGATGTTAATAATCGAATTACTGTCCGTGCCTGTAAAACAGAAATTCCTCCAGCAGCTAGTATTATCGAGGTTACAAGATAATTAAAGAGATAACGACTTAGATTTTAAAAATAGTTATGGCAATTATTATCAGTTTAGGAGGGTCTTTGGTTGTTCCAAAGAAAAATTTTTTAGCGACAAAATATTTATTACGATTCAAAAAATTAATTTTAAAATTTTCTAAAAAAGAAAAATTTTTTATTGTTGTTGGTGGAGGAAAATTGGCTCGCTTTTATCAAGAAGAAGCTAAAAAGCAGAAAGTAGGAAAAGAAGATTTGGATTGGTTAGGAGTTTTTGCTACTTATCTTAATGCTCTTTTTGTTAAAAGTCTTTTTGGCAAACTGGCTTATTCCAAAATTTTTTTCACCCCTTTTAAAAAAAGAAAGATAAAAGAAAATATTATCTTTTTTGGTGGTTGGAAACCTGGTTG
Organism: uncultured Patescibacteria group bacterium; assembly: GCA_938030745.1. Classification (GTDB taxonomy): domain Bacteria; phylum Patescibacteriota; class Patescibacteriia; order UBA2591; family CALHIP01; genus CALHIP01. The sequence continues at coordinate 13,495 of CALHIP010000002.1, forward strand.
GAGTACCGATTATGTTTCAGTTAAGTTAGCTCAAACTTATGGCGTTAAAGAGATAATTAATTTAACTAATGTTGATTATATTTATAATAAGGATCCGCAAAAATTTAAAGATGCAAAACCATTAAAAAAAATTTCTTGGTCAGAATATTTAAAAATCATTGGTAAAAAATGGGTGCCAGGAGCAAGCTATCCTTTTGATCCAATTGCAAGTTTATTAGCAAAAAAATTAAAAATTAGATTAATCAGTATCAATGGCAAAAATTTGAAGGCTGTGGATAACTATTTGACAGGAAAAAAATTTGATGGTACAATAATTGAATAAAAATTTTACCGTAGACAATAGGTCTTCGAGTTTACTCGAAGTTAAAATCCTATCGAGGTAAAAATCTTTATTTTTGTCTACGGTTTACGTAGACGTTTTAAATTTATGGCTAGGACAAGAAAAGAAAAACAAGAAATTTTAAAAAAGCTTTCTGAAAAAATTTCTCAAGCAAAATCTTTGGTTTTTATTGGTTATAAAGGGATAAAAATAAATGAGCAGGAAAAATTAAGAAAATTATTAAAGAAAGAAAAGAGTGAACTTTTTATTACTAAAAAAAGTTTATTAAATTTAGTTTTATCTAAATTCAATTTTGAAAGACTTAAAGATTTGAAATTAGAAGGAGAGGTAGGTTTGGTTTTAGGTTATGGCGATGAGATAACGCCCTTTAAGATTGCTTTTGATTTTTCAAAAGAAAATGAAAATTTAAAAATTAAAGGTGGAGTTTTTGAAAAGAAAATGATCAATCTTGAGACAATAAAATTTTTAGCTAGTTTGCCATCAAAAGCGATTCTCCAATCTCAACTTTTAATTAGTCTTCGCCAACCTTTGTTAGGATTAATTAATATTTTAGAAGCTAATTTAAGAAAATTAATTAATATTCTAAAAATTCTCTCAAAATCACCAACTATATAATTTTTAACGGCCGCTGTATTTAATATAGTATAAATTTATGACAGAAGAGACTAAAAAAGAAGAAAAAAAATTAGAAATTCCAGAAAAATTTAAGGATTTAGTTGAAAAAATTGAAAACCTTTCTGTTTTGGAATTGGCTGAATTAGTAAAAATTTTAGAAGAAAAATTTGGAGTTTCAGCTCAAGCAATGGTTGCTGTACCAACTTCTGTTGCACCTTCAGTTGAAGCAAAGAAAGAAGAAGAAAAAACATCATTTGATATTGAACTAACAGCAGCAGGTGAAAATAAAATTGCTGTCATCAAGATTATTAGAGATTTAACTGGCAAAGGTTTAAAAGAAGCAAAAGATTTAGTTGATACTGCACCAAAAATTATCAAAGAGAAAGTAGAAAAAGCGGAAGCTGAAGAAATAAAAAAGAAACTTGAAGAGGTTGGAGCGAAAGTCACTTTAAAATAGATTAAAATTTTAAATTAATCTTAATAATCAAAAAAGAGATTTTCTATTTGCTGAGAAAAGACTCAGCTTTTTATTTTGACAAAACTAAATTTTATATTATAATAGTTATTATGATTTTAAAAATCATAAAATATCCAAATCCTATTTTAAGAAAAAAAAGTAAAAAAATTGAAATAATTGATAGAAAAATTAAAAAACTTGCTCAAGATATGCTTGAAACATTGAAATCTGCTCAAGGATTAGGATTGGCAGCTCCTCAAGTTGGTGAAAGTATTTCCCTTTTTGTTCTCAATTTTGGCGAAAAATCACTTGTTTTTATTAACCCAGAAATTATAAAAAAAAGTAAGAAAAAAGAAGTGTTAGAAGAGGGGTGTTTGAGTTTTCCTGGCTTATTTTTAAAAATCAAAAGACCGAAAGAAATAGAAATAAAAGCCTTAGATCTTAATGGTCAAGAAATAAAAAGAAAATTCAATGGACTAGATGCCCGTGTTATTCAACACGAGATTGATCATTTAAATGGAATCTTATTTATTGATAGACTTTCTTGGTTGGAAAAATTAAAATTAAAGAAAAAAATAGCGGCAGTAGTTTAAAGGTAGAATATCTCCTTCCCAAGGAGAAGGTTGTGGGTTCGAGTCCCATCTGCCGCTAATGAAAAAATTTATTATTCAGACAATAAAAAAAGCAGGAAGGATTTTAATTAATTATTTTCAAAAAGATAAAAAACTTCCAAAACTCAGAAGATATGGAAAAGAAATTGTTACTGTTTACGATAGATTAATTGACAAATTTTTGATTAAAAAAATTAGTCAGAAATTTCCAAATGATAATTTCTTTACTGAAGAATCTGGTTTAATTAAAAAAAATTCAGATTTTTTATGGCTAATTGACTCACTTGATGGGACTTCAAATTTTGCTGTTGGCAATCCTTTCTTTTCAATTTCAATTGCTTTATTGAAAAATAAAAAATTAATTTTAGGAATAGTTTATTCACCGATTATTGATGAACTTTATTTTGCTGAAAAAGGTAAAGGTGCATTTTTAAATAATCAAAAAATTAAAGTTAGCCAAGTTAAAGATCTAAAAAAAAGTTATCTTTATTTTTGCGAAGGAGGTGAAAAAAATCGAAAAAGGACAGCAAAGATAATTAAAAAGGTCTACCCAAAAGTCATTGAATTAAGGAAACTTGGCTCAGCTGCTCTTGAATGTTGCTGGGTAGCATCAGGTAAAGGAGAAGGTTATATTACAACTAAAATTGAACCATGGGATGTTGCAGCTGGATCATTGATTGTCGAAGAAGCAGGTGGTAAAGTAACAGATTTTAAAGGAAATTTTTGGCAACCAATAAAGACAGATTTTGTTGCTTCCAATAACAAAATTCATTCATCTTTGTTAAAATTAATTAAAAATTTATAAAAATTTGCCGGAGTAACTCAGCGGTAGAGTAGCGGTTTCGTAAACCGCAGGTCGTGAGTTCGAATCTCACCTCCGGCTTACTTATGACCCGTGATGAGGCATTAAATTTAGTTAGAGAAAGAATTAAAAATCAAAATCTTTTTAAGCATTGTTTAGCAGTTGAAGCAGTAATGTGTAAATTAGCTGAATATTTCAAAGAAAACAAAGAAAAATGGGGGTTGGCTGGTTTACTCCATGATATTGATTATGAGGAAACAAAAAATTTTCCAGAAAAACATAGTTTAATTGCTGCCGAACTCTTAGAAAAATTAGGGTTAGATAAAGAAATTGTTGAAGCGGTTAAAGCCCATAATGAATTTCATAATCTGCCTCGTCAGACGAAATTAGCTAAAGCCCTTTTTTGTACTGATCCAATAACTGGTTTAATTGTTGCTGCTACCTTAGTTCTGCCTTCTAAAAAATTAAGAGATTTAACTCCAGAAAATATTTTAAATCGTTTCAAAGAAAAATCTTTTGCCCGCGGAGCGAATCGTGATGTTATTTCTACCTGTTCAGAAATTGGTTTATCAGTTGAAGAATTCATTAAAATTTCTTTATCAGCAATGCAGGAAATTTCTTCAGAATTAGGATTATAAAATATGAATAAAGTTTTAGTTACCGGCGCCAGCGGTTTTATTGGTGGACATTTAGTTGAACTTTTAGTTGAAAAGAAATATCAAGTTCGCTGCCTTGTTCGAGAGAGAAGTGATTTAAGTTATCTTCAACATTTTCCAGTTGAATTTTATTTTGGTGATATTTTAGATATAGGTTCTTTGAAAGAAGCAGTAAAAGATATTGATTATGTAATTCATCTTGCTGGAGCAATTAAAGCTAAAGATAATAAAACCTATTGGTTAGTCAATTATCAAGGGACAAAAAATATTTTAAAAGCCATTTTAAAAGAAAATCCTAAAATTAAAAAATTTGTTTTCATCAGCAGCCAAGCAGTAGCTGGACCAAATAAAGATTTAAAACCATTAAGAGAAGAAGATCAGCCAAATCCAATAAGTCATTACGGCAAAAGTAAACTTAAGGCAGAAGGTTTGGTTAAAAAATTTAGTAAAAAATTTCTAACAGTAATTCTCCGACCGAGTCTAATTTACGGGCCAAGAGATAAAGAAACTTTAATTTATTTTCGTCTTTTTAAACTTGGTTTTAAAGTAAATATAGATCGCTATTTCAGTGCCTGTTATGTCAAAGATTTTGCTAAAGCCTGTCTATTAGCCTTAGAAAGAGAATTTCCTTCTGGCAGTATCTATTTTATCTCCGATGGTTGTATTTATTCTTTAAGAGAAATTAATTATCATCTTAAAACATTATTTAAGACTAAAATTAATATTTCTATCCCATTTTTTCCAATTGTTCTTAATCTTTTAGCCTTAATTTTAAAAATAATTTCAAAAAAGCCGTCAATAATAAATTTCGATCGCATTCCAGAAATTACTTCTAAATTTTGGATCTGTGATCCTTCAAAAGCTAAAAAAGAACTTGGCTATCAACCAGAGACTTTTCTTAAAGAGGGTTTAGAAAAAACAATTAAAGAGATGTATCATAATTAGGGATTATTATGGAATATTTTGGCAAAATTTTAATTTTTCTCGGCACTTTCTTAATTATTTTTGGTGTTATAATTTTATTTGGAACAAAACTTTCATTTCTTTTTAGATTACCAGGTGATATTTATATTAAAAAGCAAAATTTTGTTCTTTATTTTCCTTTTGTTACATCTCTTATTTTAAGCATCATTTTGTCATTGATTCTAACTATAATTTTTAAAATTTTTAAAAAGTTTTAAATTATGGAATGTCAACAACAAGAAAACTTAAAAACTTGTTCTTGTACTTATCCTGGCTGTCCAAGAAAAGGGATTTGCTGTCAATGTATTCGTCATCACCGAGAAAAAGGTCAGCTTCCAGCTTGTTATTTTTCTCCTGAAATTGAGAAAACTTACGATCGCTCAATAAAAAAATTTATTGAAGCATATTTAGAAAATTCAAGAGATTTATAGAAACTGACCTTATTTTTAGTTTTAGAATTTAATTTGTGTATATTTTCTATATGAATTTTTTAAATATATTTTTTCAAAGTCCATTATTCTATTTCTTTCTTGTTTGGTCTCTTGTTTGGAAGGGTCTTGCCCTTTGGCGAGCTGCCAAAAACAATCATCTAGTTTGGTTTATTGTTTTATTAGTTGTTAATACTTTAGGTATTTTAGAGATTGTCTATCTCTTAATTATTGGTAAAAAACAAAAAAAACCTCAGCCTTTATAACTTAATTATGAGATTAAAACTTAAGCAAATCAGCCAGGCTGGGATATTTACTATTATCGGTTATCTTCTCTCACCGCTTTCTTGGTGGAATGATTTTTTTATTAATCTTCCAATTATTTTAGGCCTAGCTACTCTTATTAGTAAAATTCATTCCTCTCTTTTTACTAGTGCTTCAATTTTCTTTTATTGGCTTACTAATCTTACTGGTCTTATTTTGTTTCATAAAGGTATAGAAAAAATGATCACCCAAGAAAAGAAATTAGGTTTTCATTCTAGTAAAACTTTCAATATAATCATTTCCATTATTTATTCGATTTTTATTCTTATTCTGATTAAATTAAATATTTTAAAACCATTATTTTAAAAATTACTTGACAAAAATTTTAATTGATTTATAATCTGATGAGATTTAAAATGGAGGATAATTTTAAACACACCGACCTTTGCTTCATTTTAATCCCTTCCACAAATATACTCCCTTCCACACGCGCGCCCAGTCCAAGACATCTAAAGCAAAGGTCGGTTTCTTAATCCGCTTTTATTTAGCGGATCCTTTCTTTTTTAAAAAAATTTGTTAAAATAGATTTATGTTTTGGCAAAAAATAATTGAGAAAGAAACAAAAAAATCAAAGATTACTTATTTTTATTTTAAAAAGAAAAAATATTCATATTTGATTTTACCATTTGATTCAAGGATTTCTCCAAAATTCCAAAAAGCAGTTATTGATGGCTTCTCACAAATCTTTAAAAATGAATTAAAAAAAGCAAATGCAATTTTGGCGATTGAAGCAAAAGGGTTTTTTCCTGCTTCTTGGTTAGCAGAAAAATATAAAAAAGATTTAATTGTTGTCAGAAAAAGAGATTATCAGATTAAAGGACAAATAAGGATCAAACAAAAAAAAGCTTATGGTAAAGGAGAACTTTTTTGTCTTGGTTTAAAAAAGAAAGATAAAGTTTTAATTATTGAAGATGTAATTTCTTCTGGCGGAACATTGATTAATTTAATTAAGGCAATTAAAAATAAATGTCGAATTGTTGGAATTGGATCAGTCTATGAAAGAGGCAAAGGAAAAGAGGAAATTGAAAAAGAAACTGGCTTTAAAGTCAAAACTTTGTTTAGAATCGAAATATGATAAAAAATATCTTTTTAACTGGCTTACCTGGTTCAGGAAAAACAACTTTAATCAAAGAAATAATTAATGAATTAAACTTAGAAGTTTCTGGTTTTTATACTTCTGAGATTAGAAAAAATGGAAAAAGAGTTGGTTTCGAAATTTTTAGTTTAGATGGTAAAAAAGGAACTCTTGCTCATCAAGATTTAAAAAGTCAATATTGTGTCTCAAAATATAAAGTTAATTTAAAGGATTTAGAAGAAATAGGAGTGAAAGCAATTGAAGAAGGAATAAAAAATAAAAAAATAATTATTATTGATGAAATTGGCAAAATGGAAATATTATCAGAAAAATTCAAAGAAGTAGTTTTAAAAGCGCTTGAAAGTAAAAATTTAGTTTTAGGAACAATAAAAGCAACTAGAGATCATTTTACTGATAAAATAAAAAACAGAAAAGATACAAAAGTTTTTTTCCTCAAGCCAGAAAATAAAGAAGAAATAAAAAAAGAAATTTTAAATTTTTTATGGAGTATTTTAAAAACAGAGAAGAGGCAGGTCAAAAATTAGCTGAAATTTTAAAAGAAAAAATTGAAAAAGATTTTGTTTGTTTTGCTATTCCAAATGGTGGTGCAATTATTGGTTTCGAAATTTCAAAAAGATTGAAAATTCCTTTAAGATTGATGATTACAAGAAAAATTTTATATCCTTTTACTACCGAAGCAGGATTTGGTGCTGTTGATCCAGAAGGAAAAGCTGTTTTTGAAAGTGTTCCTTATGAAAAAGAAATTATTGAAAAACAAATTGATAAGGCAAGAAAAAGTGTCAGAAAAAGGTTAAAAAAATTTAAAAAATGGGCAAATTATAAAGATTTAAAAAATAAGAAAATAATTCTAACTGATGATGGTTTAGCAACTGGTTATACAATGTTAGCTGGAGTAAGATTTTTAAAAAGAAAAGAAGTTAAGAAAATAATTGTTGCTGTTCCTTGTGCTTCACTTGGCGCTGTTGATTTAATTAGACCAGAAGTTGATGAATTAATTTCTATTTTTGTTAAAAAAGAACTTCCTTTTGCAGTAGCTGATTTTTATCAGAATTGGTATGATGTTGAAGATGAAGAAGTAATAAGAATTCTTGCAAATCAAAGTGGATAAATCTACTTACTATATAATTTTTAACGGCCGTGAAATTTTATATAGTAATTATTTTTCGATTTTTTACAAATAATGGTAGATACTCATTGCCATCTTAATTTTAATGTCTTTAAAAATGATTACCGCGAAGTGGTTTCGCGTTCTTTTGAAAATGGTATAAAATTTTTAATCATTGCCAGTTCAAATTATAAGACGAGTCTTAAAGCAATCGAAATTGCTAAAGAATTCCCCAATTGCTATGCTAGTTTAGGTCTTCATCCTATTCATGTTACTGATGAAAAATTTGAAATTGAAAAATATTATTCTCTTATTCTTGAAAATACCAAAATAATTAAAGCTGTTGGCGAAACTGGGTTTGATTATTTTCATCAACCAGTTGATAAAGAAAAACAAAAGGAAGTTTTTTTAAAACATCTCCAATTAGCTGAAAAATTTAATTTACCAGTTATTTTTCATTGTCGAGGCACTCAAGAAAAGCCATTTGAGGCATATAAAGATTTGCTATCAGTTATTACTTCTTTATCATCTTTTCCAGCGGGTGTTATTCATTGCTTTTCAGGCAACTGGAAAATTGCTCAAGAATTTTTAAAAATTGGTTTTTATATTGGATTTACAGGAATAATCACATTTAATAATTGCAATAATTATTTATTAGAAGTAGTAAAAAAAACACCATTAAACAAAATTTTAATAGAAACAGATGCTCCATATCTAGCACCAGAACCATATCGTGGCCAACGTTGCGAACCACACTATGTAAGATTTACAGCGGAAAAAATTGCTCAGATAAAAAAAATAAATCTTGATGAAGTGATTTCTCAAACTACTAAAAATGCAGAAGTTTTATTTAAGATTTAAAATATTAATAAAATTATAATGGCTTAAATTAAGCCATTTTATATTTTATAAACGAAAGATTTGTCAAGCTCAATTTTTTTGGATATAATTTAAAATAATATGGATCATAAAGAAATTCTTAAAGATTTAAATTCTGAGCAAAAAGAAGCAGTTACTCATGATCAAGGTCCTCTTTTAATTATTGCTGGTGCTGGAACAGGTAAAACAACGGTTATTACTCGTCGTTTAGCTTGGTTAATCTTTTCTCAAAAAGCAAAGGCAGAAGAAATTTTAGCTTTAACTTTTACAGATAAAGCTGCCGAAGAAATGGAAGAAAGAGTTGATCGCTTATTACCATATGGCTATGTTGATTTATGGGTTTCTACTTTTCATTCTTTTGGCGAAAGAATTCTAAAAGATAATGCTTTAGAAATTGGTCTTGATCCAAATTTTAAACTATTAACACCAGTTGATGCTTGGCAATTAATAAGACAGAATCTTTCTCGTTTTAAACTCAATTATTATCGACCACTTGGCTCACCAACTCGTTTTATTCAAGCCTTAGTTCAACATTTTTCCCGTTTAAAAGATGAAAATGTCAGACCAGAAGAATATCTTAAATTAGCCGAAAAAAAATTAAAAGAAGCAAAAAATAAAGAAGAAAAAGAAGAAGCAAAAAAGATGCTAGAAGTTGCAAATGCTTATCAAGTTTATGAAGAAATTAAAACAGAAAAAAGTCGACTTGATTTCGGTGATTTAATTGTTAAAACTTTAGAAATTTTTCAAAAAAGGCCAAGTATTTTAGAAAAATATCGTCGACAATTTAAATATATTTTAGTTGATGAATTTCAAGATACAAATTGGGCCCAATATGAATTATTAAAGTTATTAGCTAGTCCAAAAAATAATCTAACAGTAACTGGTGATGATGATCAATCACTTTATCGTTGGCGCGGAGCTGCTTATACCAACTTAATTCAATTTACTAAAGATTATCCAGAAGCAAAAATTGTTATTTTAAAAGAGAATTATCGTAATAAGCAAAATATCTTAGATTTAGCCTATCAGTTTATTCAACTTAATAATCCCGATCGTTTAGAAGCACAACTAATTGAAAAAAAACAGACAAAAATACTATTAATTAAAAAATTAAAAACTGTCCGAGATGGTTTGGGTGTGATTGCTCATCTTCATTGTAAAACTCAAGAAGAAGAGGCAGATGAAGTAGTCAAGAAAATTATTGAGCTTAAGAAAGAAAATCCTCAACTTCTTTGGTCTGATTTTGCAATTTTAGTCAGAGCAAATGCTTATGCAGATTTGTTTGTTCAAAAACTTTCCCAATTAGAGATTCCTTATCAATTTATTGCTTCACGAGGCCTTTATCGAAAACCAGAAATTATGGATTTAATTTCTTTCTTGAAACTTTTAGATAACTATCATGAGTCAACTGCTTTATATCGAGTTATTTCATTACCAATATTTAAGTTTGATTCTTTAGACCTAATGAATTTGATGCATTATTCCCGTCGGAAAAATCTTTCTTTATTTGAGACTTTAGAAAGATCAGATATTTTATCTATTAAGCCGGAGACGAGAAAAGAAATTGCTAAAATTTTGGAGATAATCAAAAAGTTTACTGAATTAGCTAAAAGAAAAACTGTCGGTCAGGTTCTTTATCAATTTGTTGAAGAATCAGGTCTATTAAAAATATGGTCGAAAGAAGAGACAATTGAAGATTTTGAAAGAATTGCCCATCTTTCTCAATTTTTTAAAAAAATCGAAGAATTTGAAAGAACCAGTGAAGATCGGTCAGTAAGGGCTTTTATTGATCAAATAAATTTAGAAATAGAGGCTGGCGAGGAAGGAGCAATTCAAAGTTTAATTGAAGAAGGACCTGAATCAGTTAAAGTAATGACTGTCCATCAAGCAAAAGGTTTAGAATTCCCATATGTCTTTATTGTTAATTTAGTTGATAAGAGATTTCCTTCAATTGAAAGAAGAGAGCCGATTGAGGTACCAATTGAATTAATTAAAGAAATTATTCCTGAAGGTGATTATCATTTACAAGAAGAAAGGAGAATCCTTTATGTTGCAATGACAAGAGCACGTGACGGTTTATTTTTTACCTCAGCTGAAGATTATGGTGGAGCAAGAAAAAAGAAACCTTCAAGATTTTTACAAGAATTAGGTTTAATCAAAGATTCAAAAATGATTTCTTATGAGCAACAAAAGTTAAAATTAACTTTACCAACCATTGATAAAAATTTAGTTCAAGAGATAAAAAATATTGAAGTCTTACCTCAAAAATTTTCCTATACTCAATTTCGTGTTTTTGAAATTTGTCCAAAGCAATATAAATATGCCCATATTCTTAAAATACCAGGCCGACCAAAATTTACTTTTAGTTTTGGTCATTCTATTCATAATACTTTAAGAGATTTCTATCTCCTTTATCAAAAAACAAAAAAACTACCAACCCTTGATGAACTTTTAGCTATTTATGAAAAAAATTGGCTTGACGAGTGGTATGAATCAAAAGAACAAGAAGAGGAAAGAAAAGAAAAGGGTCGACAATCTTTGATTGAATTTTATAAAAAAAATCAAGGAAAATTTAAAATACCAAAATTTATTGAGAAAGGATTTAATGTTAAAATAGGAAATTATACTATTAAAGGGATAATTGATCGAATTGATGTCTTAGAGAGTTGCCAATTAAATGGTAAATCTTTTGATAAAGTTGAGATTATTGATTATAAAACTGGTGAAATACCAAAGGAGATAAAAAATGAATTAGATCAACTTTTAATTTATGCTATAGCTGTCCGTGAGATTTTTCATGATATTCCAGTCAAATTAACCTACTATTATGTTGAAGATAATTATCCAGTAACTATTGATAAATTTGAGGATGAATTAGCCAATTTTAAAGAAAGGATTATTAATCTGATTGAAAAAATTATAAAAAGTGATTTTTCTGCTACCCCAAATCCTTGGAAATGTCATAATTGTGATTTTCGAGAGATTTGTGAAGATAGACAACTTTAATAGAAAATTATATAATCTTATCCTGATATGACTGTTAAAAAATCACTTTCTCTCATTTTAATTTCAACTATTTTTTTCTGGTTAATTCTTGCTTTCTTTATTTTTGTAGTTGACCCTCAAGAGGCTGGTATTTTTGGTTTAATTATTTTTTTCTTCTCTTTGTTCTTTTCTCTTTTGGGTATCTTGACTCTTCTTTTTATTATCTTAAAATTTAGAACTCTTAAGAATTCAGATGAAATCTTTGAAAAATTTTCAACAGGCTTTCGTCAAGCAACTCTTTTTTCATTTTTTTTAATTTCTTTGATTCTTTTAAGATTTTTTAAATTTTTAGAATGGCAGACCTTAGTTGCTTCATTTTTATTTTTTTTCCTTTTAGAATTAATTTTTTCTGCTCATAAATTAAGAAAAAGTTTAAGATAAGATATGGAAGAAGAAATAAAAAAAATAAAAGAAAAAGCAATTGAAGAAATTTCTCAAATTTCCGATTTATTATCATTAGAAAATTTAAAAAGAAAATATTTAGGTCGAAAAGGACTCCTTCGAGAAATTTTACAAAAAATTACTCAGTTACCAGAAAAAGAAAGACCAAAAATTGGAAAGTTGATCAATCAGATAAAAACTGATTTAGAAAAAATTATTGAAGAAAAAAAGACTTCTATTTATAGTTTAGAATCGAAAGTTGAAAAAATTTTTGATTTCACCCTTCCTCCTCAAAAAATTTTTTTCGGTCATTTACATCCAATAACTCAAGTTAAAAATGAAGTAACAGAAATTTTTCAATCAATGGGATTTGAAGTCTTAGAAGGACCGGAAGTTGAAACAGACTGGTATAATTTTGAAGCATTAAATATGCCAATCGAACATCCAGCCAGGGATGTTTGGGATACTTTCTATATAAATCAAAAATCCAAAATCAAAAATTCAAAATTATTATTAAGGACACATACTTCTAATATGCAGGTGAGGGTAATGGAAAAAAGAAAGCCACCTTTAAGAATTTGCGTTATCGGCAAATGTTTTCGCCATGAAGCTACTGATCAAACCCATGAACATACTCTTTATCAAATTGAAGGATTTGCCGTTGATGAAAAAATAAGTTTAGCCAATTTAATTTATACAATCAAAAATTTTCTTAATGCTTTGTATAAAAAAGAGATTAAAATAAGAATTCGACCAGGCTATTTCCCTTTTGTTGAGCCAGGTATTGAAATTGATATGAGATGCGAAAACTGTCAAGGAAGAGGTTGTTCAGTTTGTAAAAATTCTGGTTGGATTGAAATCTTGGGTGCTGGAATGATTCATCCAAAAGTTTTCGAATCAGCTGGCTATCCTAAAGGGAAATATACTGGTTTTGCCTTTGGTGTTGGTTTAGATCGTTTAGTGATGATGCTTTATAAAATTGATGATATTCGATGGCTTCATAGTGGAGATCTTCGTTTTATTCATCAATTCTAATATTATGAAGTTGAGTTATCAATGGTTAAAAGAAATTTTAGGGAAAATAAAAATATCACCAGAAAAACTGGCTAATCTTTTAAATTTAAAAGTTGCCGCAGTTGAGAAAGTAAAAAAATTAGCTCATGGATTAGATAAAGTTGTTGTTGCTGAAATTTTAGAAATAAAAAAACATCCTCAAGCAGACAAATTACAATTAGTGACATTAAGATTCAAAATTCAAAATTCAAAATTTAAGATTCTTCAAGTAGTCTGTGGTGCTTTTAATATTAAAGTTGGCGATAAAGTACCTTTGGCTTTAAAAGGAGCGATCTTGCCTAATGGTGTAGAAATTAAAGAATCAATTATTCGTGGTATTAAATCAGAAGGTATGCTTTGTGCTGAAGATGAATTAGGAGTAGGTGAGGATCATACAGGGATTTTGATTTTAGATAAATCAGCAAAAATTGGTGAGAAAGTTTCAAAAGTTTTAGGTCTGGATGATACGATTATTGAAATTGAAAATAGTGCGTTAACTCATCGACCAGATCTTTTTAGTCATTATGGATTTGCTAGAGAAATTGCTGCCATAACAAATTCAAAATTTAAAATTCAAAAGTCAAAAGTCAAAGTTAAAACCAAAAAGTTATTTAATCTAAAGATTAAAATTGAGGATCCAAAGGATTGTTTACGGTATATGGCTGTCGTGATAGATAATGTAAAAATTGCGCCTTCACCAATCTGGCTTCAGAATCGATTAAGAAATTTAGGGATTCGACCAATTAACAACATTGTTGATATTACCAATTATGTCATGCTTGAAATAAATCAACCACTCCATGCTTTCGACTACGAAAAACTTTCAAGTATACAGAATCAAAATTCAAAACAGATTGTTATTAGAAGAGCTAGAAAAGAAGAAAAACTGTTATGTTTAGATGGTGTTGAAAGAAAATTAGATAATAATGTTTTGGTGATTGCTGATAGTAAAAAGCCAATTGCTTTAGCTGGAATTATGGGTGGAGAGGAATCTGGAATTACTGAAAAAACAAAAACCATTGTTATTGAATCAGCCAATTTCAATCCAGTTGTTATCAGAAAAGGGATGAGAAAACTTGGTTTGCGGACTGAAGCAAGTTTAAGATTTGAAAAAGGATTACCATTAGTTTTTGCTAAAGATGGAATCTTAAGGGCAATTGAACTAATTGAAAAAATTGCTAATGGTAAAGTTGTTTCAAAAATTTATGATATTAAAGATAAAAAAACAGAAAAATTATTAAAAACACCAAAAAAAATAAATTTAGAAGTCGAAAAAGTTTCTAATTTAATTGGTGAAAAAATTTCTGAAAAGCAGATTGTTAAATATCTTAATAATCTTGGCTTTACAGTAAAAAAAATAGGTAAGATGCTAAAAGTAATTGTACCAATGTTTCGTAACGATGTTGAATTTGAAGAAGATGTCATTGAAGAAATTGCCAGGCTTTATGGTTATCAAAAAATTAATCCTAAACCAATTGATGGAAAATTAAACTTTCTTCCTTATGATCCGCTTTTGAAATTAGAAAAAAATTTAAAAAATATTTTAATTGGCCTTGGTTTTGACGAAGTTTACAATTATTCTTTTTATGGAGAAAAAATAATCAATCTTTTAAAACTAAAAAGAGAACATCTTGAATTGACTAATCCATTGAATCCAGATCAAAGATATTTAAGAATTAGTCTTTTACCAAAAATTTTAGAAAATGCTGAAAAAAATGTTTCCTTTTATGATCGATTTAGAATTTTTGAGATTGGAAAAGTATATTTTTTATCTGACAATAAAATAGAACAACCAAAATATTTAGCTGGTCTAATTTTGGAAAAAAATGAAAAAATATTTTATTTAGCTAAAGGAGTAATAGAAATAATTCTAAAAAAAATTGGAATAAATATAATTTCCTATCAAAAAAATTCTGATCAAAATTATCAATATCTTGATAATCCTACTACAATAATGATAAACAACGAAAAAATCGGTGTTTTCGGCTTAATTAAAAAACATATAAAAGATAATTTGAAGATAACTGATGATCTTGCTGTTTTTGAAATCGATCTTGAAAAATTGAGTAAGCTAAAAATAGAAGTTAAGACTTTTGAAAAAATCTCTTCTTATCCACCAATCCTTCGTGATCTTGCCTTTATTGTTTCAAAAAATATTATTTTTGAAGAATTATATCAGATAATTAAAAATTTCCATCCCTTAATTTATTCAGTTGAGCCATTTGATGTCTTTGAATCAGAAAAATTAGGAAAAGATGTGAGAAATATTGCTTTTCATTTAATCTTTCAATCTCCTGAAAGGACTTTAAAATCGGAAGAGGTTGAAAAAATCATTTCAGATTTAGTCAAAACTTTAGAACAAAAATTTGGAGCAAAGTTAAGAACATTTTAATAATCAAAAAGCAGTCCTACACTTTTCGGACGGCCGCAGAAAATAGACTATATAAATTTGGACTATGATTTACGATATCATTACTATCGGTGGGGCTATTCGGGATTTTACTTTTTATGTTGAGAAAACGAAAAAAAAGATTTCGGGTACACTTTGTTTTCCTTTGGGAGCAAAGATTAACATTAAGAATGCTTACTTTACTCATGGTGGTGGAGCCTGTAATGTTGCTGTTGGTTTAGCAAATTTTGGTTTAAAAGTTGCTGTGATCACTAGAATTGGTCAAGATTATTCTGGCCAAGCGATTTTAGAAAAATTGAAAGAAAAGAAAGTTGATATACGTTTTGTTCAAATTGATAAAAAATTACATACCGGCATTTCTGCAATTATTCAACCAAAAGAAGGTGAAAGGACAATTTTTACCTATCGTGGGGCAAATGACGCTTTAGAAATTAAAAATTTGGAATCAAAAATTAAAACAAAATGGATTTATATAGCTTCATTGTCAGGCAATTGGGAAAGGATATTAAAAAAAATTTATGAAAGAAAAGATTTGCCAAAAATTGCTTGGAATCCAGGAGTTTTACAAATTAAAGCAGGCAAAAATAAATTAGCAAAATTTTTAAAAAGGACAGAAGTTTTGATTTTAAATAGATCAGAGAGTGCTCTTTTGGTTAGAAAAAGTGAAAAAAATATAAAAGAATTATTAAAATCACTTTATCGACTTGGGCCAAAAATCGTTGTTGTTACCTGTGGTAAAAATGGTGCTTATGTTATGAATAAAGATGGTATCTTATATCATCCAGCTAAGCAAGTTAAAAGAGTTGATACAACTGGTGCTGGCGATGCATTTTCTTCAGGATTTTTAGGTGGTTTAATTTTGTTTAATAATATAAAAAAAGCACTTAAATTAGGAATCTTAAATAGCGCCTCTGTCCTTAAAAAAGTTGGCGCTCAAGAAGGTCTTTTAACAAAAAAAGACTTAAAAATATAAAACTATGAAAGAAAAACTATTTTATCCTTCAAAAGAAATTTTAAAGTGGGCTTTAATTAAAGATTATGAAAAAGTTTATCAGGAATCAATTAAGAACCCAGAAAAATTCTGGGAGAAGGAAGCATCTGAGTTAAAATGGTTTAAAAAATGGGATAAGGTTTTGGATTGGCAGCCACCATTTGCTAAATGGTTTATTGGTGCTAAATGTAATTTAACTTATAATGCGCTTGACCGACAATTAAAAAATGGGTTGGGTAATAAAATTGCTTTAATTTGGGAAGGACAATCAGGTGAGGTGAAAAAATTGACTTATCAAGAACTTTATGAAGAAGTCTGCCGTTTTGCCAATGTTTTGAAAAAATTTGGTTTAAAAAAGGGTGATCGAGCAACAATTTATTTGCCGAGAATTCCCGAACAAATTATTTCAATTTTAGCTTGTGCAAGAATTGGTGTGATTCATTCAGTTGTTTATTCCGGATTTTCTGTTGAAGCTTTAAAAACAAGAATTTCAGATGCTCAATCGAGAGTTGTTATTACTGCCGATCATGGTCGTTATCGTGAAAAACTAGTTAAATTAAAAGAAATCGTTGATGAGGCAATAAAAGAAATACCATCAGTTGAAAAAATTATTGTTGTTAAAAATTCTGGCCAACCAGTACCAATCAAAGATGGTCGTGATTTTTGGTGGCATGAAATTTCTCAAACAGTCTCAAACAATTGTCCAGCTGAAGAAATGGATGCTGAAGATCCACTTTTTTTATTATATTCATCAGGAACAACTGGCACACCAAAAGGCGTTATTCATACTCAGGCTGGTTATATGGTTGGCATTTATTCAACTATGAAATATATTTTTAATCCGATTGAAAATGATATTTATTGGTGTACAGCTGATCCAGGCTGGATTACTGGTCATTCTTATATAGTCTATGCACCCTTTATCTGTGGTTTAACTGAAGTTTTATACGAAGGTGCGCCTGATTTTCCTGATCCTTCAAGATTTTGGCAGATTATTGATAAACATAAAATCACAATTTTTTATACAACACCAACAGCTTTAAGAGCTTTAATGAGATATGGTGAGGAATATCCAAGAAAATACAAACTTAATTCTTTAAGAATTTTAGGTACTGTTGGCGAGCCAATTAATCCTGATGTTTGGCTTTGGTATTATCAAGAGATTGGCCATAATAAATGTCCAATTATGGATACTTGGTGGCAAACAGAAACAGGAATGCAAATGATTAGCCCAATTCCATCAATGCCATTGAAGCCAGGTTCAGCAGGAAAACCATTCTTTGGAATCGAAGTTGATGTTTTAAAAGAAGATGGTCAACCAACCAAAATTGGCGAAGAAGGTTATTTAGTCATTAAAACTCCTTGGCCTGCAATGTTAAGAACTTTATATAAAGATGAAAAAAGATATCGTGAAACTTATTGGGAAAAAATAAAAGGTGTTTATTTTACTGGTGATTCAGCAAAAAAAGATAAAGATGGATATTATTGGATTATTGGTCGAGTTGATGATGTCTTAAAAGTTTCTGGTTATCGTTTAGGAACAGCTGAAATTGAAAGTGCTTTAGTTGCTCATCCAGCTGTTGTTGAAGCAGCTGTTATTGGCAAACCAGATCCAATTAAAGGTGAAGCAATTAAAGCCTTTGTTATTTTAAAAAATGGTTATTCTGGTTCATCAGAATTAATTGAAGAATTGAAAATGTGGGTTAGAAAAGAAATTGGACCGATTGCTATTCCTTCGGAAATTGAATTTGTTGATTCTTTACCAAAAACCCGCTCTGGTAAAATTATGCGCCGTATCTTAAAAGCAAAAGAGCTTGGCCAACCAATAGGTGACATTTCAACACTTGAAGAATAAATTTCAATTTTGAGAAAGCTCTTGACTTTTTTTGAAAAATATTCTATTATTTATTTAGTCTTAACAAGGAGGAAATCATGAACAGTGATTATTACAAGAAGTTAGTTTTATCAAATGAAAGAAAAATAAAAATTTTGCGGAAAAAATTAATATTGATACTCCTTATACTTCTTGTTTGGTTTCTTTTTGGATATCTTTACGGAACTCATTTAACTAAATATCTTTTCTATGGAACCTCTTCTTGGACATTTCCGTTCCCCAAACACCACTCTCCGTTACTTGCTACACTTTTAAACATCCAACCAAGAAATGATCTCTTATCAGTCTTTCATAAGATGATTTTTGGTCCAATTTGTGCTTTTATTGTTTATCTTTTTGCCGGAATTGCCTGGATTCTTTATGGCTGTCATGAACTAATTGTTTGGCTAATTAGATTTTTTGGAGGGTTACCAAAAATTATCTATCCATTTATTTTTTAAGATAAGGGAGGGGTTTTTACCCCTCCTTTTTTATTTGACCAAAAAGGAAAAAATGATAAAATTAAAAAATGATGAATAAATTAGTAAAAGTTTCTGTTGTTTTGCCATGTTTAAATGAAGAAAAAACAATAGGTATTTGTATTGAGAAAATAAAAACTGCTTTTCAAAAATACAATTTAGATGGAGAAATTATTGTTGTTGATAATGGTTCAACTGATAAATCTGC
>CALHIP010000003.1 GCA_938030745.1 uncultured Patescibacteria group bacterium
CGTATGTAAAGTAGAATCCAACAAAAGGGGAAGAGAGAAAATTTTTGGGCTATTATTTCCCTTCGTTGCATAAGGAACATCAGTATAATCAATAAGTGTAAAAGAGAAATTGAAAGTAAATAAAAAGAATAAAATAAAAAAGATGTTTCTTATTTTCATCATTTTTAAATATTCTCCTATTCTAAATCTAGTTTTTTAATTTCTGCTAAGAATTTATCAAATTTTTTAACTTTATTACTTTCTTCAATTTTTTTATTGGTGATAACAAATGTGCCATCGGTATCAATTTCTGCGATTGCCCTTCCTTTTTTAGCAGGATGTTTAACAATTAAATCTCCATCTTCATCAAGGGTAATAAAAAAGACTTTTATATTTTCTGTTATCTTACTACTTTTGAGTTTTAGAAACCAATAGCCAGTTTGAGCCACCCTTTCTCTTAATGTTGTTTTGGAAGAAAGGATTGCAACAACTTTACATTCCTTAGGTTCAAAAATAACAAGGTCAGCATCCGGGAGGTGCATGCCAAATTTACCATAATCAACAACCAAACTTCTTTTAACCTTTGATAAACATTCATTCAACTTGCTTTCTTCTTTTTCTAATTTCTCTCCTTTTATAACTTTTAATCCATTTTTTTCAATTTCTTTAATTAAATATTCAAAGATAATTTCTTCTACTAACTTCCCTTTAAAAGGTTTCCAACTTTGTTCTGGGTCTTTAATCTTAAATTTTTTGATTTCTTTGATATACTTTTCCCGCGCCTCTTCCAGAACCTCGGATAAACTATTTATGCCCCTTTTTTCTATCTCCTTTTTAATTTCGTTTTTTATAATATTAACAAATTCTTTTTTATCTTTCATAATAACTCCAACTGATTTTTAAATCTTTTATTTTTTTCTCTTTCCGAGAAGGTTTCTTTACGATAATAAGATATTTAAATCCGCGAAGATAAAAATTATGTTGCAATGCTTTGCTGTGCCAAAAGGGAGTATTAGAAGTTTGATGTCTCCTTATCACACAAACAATATCAATGGGAATAAAATATTTTGTTAATCTTTCATATATTTTTAGACCTACCGGAATGAAAAATCCTTTTGCCCATTGGTCGCCAATCAGCCACGCTAAAACTTTTCCTTCTTTCAAAACTCTTAAACATTCTTTCATTACCTTTTCTAATTCATCAAAAAATTCTTCTTTTGTTGCTGGAATATTGCCAATATTTAGGGGATGGTCATTATACTTGATATTATCTCCATAGGGTGAATCGATGAATATCATATCAACGGAGTTATCTTTAAGTGGCAAGTTTCTTGCATCCGCCTCAATTATATCCTCTCTTGTAGGAACAATGTCAAAGGCAATAACATTTCTTTTTTCCTCTTTACATACATCAATAGTTGTTCCTGAGCCAGCCATTGGATCACATACTAAATCGCCAGGTTCGGTATATCTCCAGATTAGATTATATATTATAAATGCTGGTGTCACACCGGGATATTTGTTATCTCCTTTTTTTGTATCACCATAACTTTGAGTTGGATAGTCCCACAGGGTTGTTGAAAAAATTGGAGGGCGATAGTTTTCGTCAACAAGTTTTTCTCCTTTAATATCAATAAATATTTCTCTATCCAAAACTGATTTTAAAGAGAGAGCGCCTTTCTCAGTTAATATATCTTTCCAAGATATCGACCACTTTTTAAATAACTGTTTTGCATTATTGATTTTTTTAATCTCCTTTATTGGTTCAACTAAAATATAATATGGATATTTACCATCAAAAATTTTAAGTGATTTATCGTAGGAAGCCTCACCTTTTGCTCGAAAGGTGCCCCAAAGAATATCAGTATCAAGATTGTATAGAAATAAATAATCACCTTCTCTTACTGCAAAGAGTTTAGGAGCATAAATTTTACCAGTAAGAATGATATTTTTAGAAAGCATTTCGCTTTCACTTTTTTTAGTACATACAAATATAAAACCATGTTTTTTCATTTTTATATTATTTCTCTTCAATTTCTTTTAACCCTTTATTTATTGCCTTGTAAATATCAAGCCAGAATTCCTTATTTTTGCTTTGGGTGCGTAAACTTTCTTCTAAATGATATAAAATATATTGTTTTAAAAGGATTAATTCCTTTCGCCTAATTTCAGTTTCAGTAAAGGGTCCTTTTCCTCCATCCCATTTGTTTCTTTCATTATAGATTTTAGCAAGTTCTTTCTTTATTTCACTTATTTTCATAACCAGTGCCTCCCGATGCAACTTTTTTCTCTCATTACCAATCAATTATAATTTATGTTATAATAAAAGTCAAGACATATCTTTAAAATATTCTCTCTTCTTTATTTTTGGAAGTTGATTGGAAAATTGAAAATTAAATTTTATTACCTTTCAAATGTAGATTAACTCTCAAAATTCAAGCCTTTGGCTTCTTTAATTACTTTAAAATCAGTATCTTTTTAATACCTTTTTCGGTTGTGGTAAAGTAGATACCTTTTTTCAGTTTGTTTTCTTTTACAATTTTGCCAGTTAGGTCATAGGTATTTTTAACTTTAGAAGAAAGGGTTTTTATTTCTTTTTTTGTTTCAGTTATAGATGGATGACCATAAAATTGATAAATTTGTAAGCCGGCATTTCCATTTGCCACATAGGTATAAGAATCGGAGACATAAACACCATAAGCATAACCTGGTGTATTATAAAAGCCGACTTCTTGCGGCATTGTTGGGTTTGAAACATTTATCACTCTTAATCCGCTATTTCCATCCGCCACATAGGTATAAGAATCGGAGACATAAACATCATAAGCATAACCTGGTGTATTATAAAAGCCGACTTCTTGCGGCATTGTTGGGTTTGAAACATCGATTATCCGCAATCCAGCCTCACCATCAGCCACATAAGCAAAAGGGAAAGAAACATAAACACCGAAGGCCCAGCCAGGTGTTCTATAATAGCTAATCTCTCGCGGATTTCTTGGGTCTGACACATCTAATATCGATAAACCCACCCTATCAGCAACATATAGATAAGAACTAGAGAGATAAACATCACAAGCAAAACCTGGTGTATTATAAAAGCCGACTTCTTGCGGCATTGTTGGGTTTGAAACATTAATTACTCGTAAGCCAGAATCTCCATCAGCCACATAACCGTAGGAATTAGAGACATAAATACCCAAAGCCAAACCTGGCGTATCATAGCGACCAATAAACCTGATATTTAATGAATCACCAAAAGAGAAAGTAAATAAAAAGAATAAAATAAATAAAATAAAAAAGATACTTTTTATTTTCATCTTCTCCTCCTTATCAAAATTTTTACCATACTTAATTTTAACTATATTTTTTATAATGTCAAATTTTTCTTTATTTTAAAATTATTAATTAAAATTAATATTTTTTAATACCTTTTTCGGTTTGTTTGAAGTAGATACCTTTTTTAGTTTCTTTTCTTTTATCATTTTTGCCAGTTATCTCATAATCTTTTTTCTTTTTAACTTTTAAATATTCTTTTATTCTAAATCCAATTTTTAATTTCTGCTAAGAATTTATCAAATTTTTTTTACTTTATTACTTTCCTCAATTTTTTTATCGGTGAT
>CALHIP010000004.1 GCA_938030745.1 uncultured Patescibacteria group bacterium
CAACACTGGTTATCTAACAATTCAACCTGGTCAAATATGGACAGGATTTTCTGACATCGAAGAAGAATTAAAAGAAAAATATCGAAAAGAAGGTAAAAAATCATCTCTTTATATCTACAATCTCTTTACCAAAGAAAAAATTCTTATTGCTGAAACTGATGAACCATTGTGGTGGTTTGAAGCAGAATGGATTTCTGATTCTGAACTTCAATACAAATTGCCGAATAATGAAATAAAGATTTATAAATTAAAATATGACTAATTTCTGTTTATAGATTTCAAACTTAAGCCACGTGGTTAAACAAAAATAAAATGAAGAAAAAAAATAAAATTTTAATTTTAGGAGCAAAAGGAATGTTGGGATCTGATCTCTGTTTTATTTTTAGAAAAGATAAACCAATTTGTTGGGATATAAAAGAATTGGATATTACCAATAAAAAAGAAGTTGAAAAGAAAATTAAAAAACTTAAACCAGAAATTGTAATTAATGCTGCTGCTTATACTGATGTAGAAAAAGCAGAAAAAGAGTTTTTCTTAGCAAAAAAAATAAATGCTGAAGCAATAAAAACATTAGCTAAAATTTGTGCTAAAATTGATGCTATTTTTGTTCATTATTCTACTGATTATGTTTTTGATGGGAAAAAGAAAAACGGCTATCAAGAAAAAGATATACCAAAGAATCCAGTTAATAAATATGGATTATCAAAATTGCTTGGAGAGAAAGTAATTGAAAATTGTAAATTGAAAATTAAAAATTTTAAACATTATCTAATTCGGACTAGCTGGTTATTTGGTTCAAAAATTGAACCAACAAAACATAAAAATTTTGTTCAAACAATTTTAAAATTAGCAAAAGAAAAAAAAGAGATAAAAGTTGTCAATGATCAATTTGGTAAACCAACCTATACTTTTGATCTAGCTAAGGCAACTAAAAAATTATTATTTGAAAAAAAACCTTTTGGAATTTATCATCTAACAAATGAAGGAGTAACAAGCTGGTATAAGTTTGCTAAAGAAATTGTTAAAGTTACTAAATTAAAAATTAAAATCTCTCCTTGTCAAAGTTGGGAGTACAAAAGCTTGGCAAAAAGGCCAAAATATTCTATACTAGTTAATACAAAATTACCAAGATTAAGAAACTGGCGAAAAGCATTAAAAGATTATTTAAAAGCAATTAAAACAGTATGAAAGGAATCATTTTAGCTGGCGGGTTAGGAACAAGATTATCACCTTTAACCCGCGTGACAAATAAACATTTACTTCCTGTTTATAAAAAACCAATGATTTATTATCCCTTAGAAACATTGGTTAAGGCTGGAATAAAGGAAATTATGATTGTTACAGGCGGCGAGTCGCCAGGAGATTTTTTAAAACTTTTAGGTTCAGGTAAAGAATTTGGTTTAAAAGAGATTCATTTTACCTATCAGGAAAAAGCAGGTGGGATTGCTCAGGCATTAAGTTTAGCTGAAGATTTTGCCGACCGTGAAAAAGTTGTTGTAATTTTGGGTGATAATATTTTTGAAGATGATATTACCCCTTATTTAAAAAAATTTGAAAATCAAGAAAGAGGAGCAAAATTATTTTTAAAAAAAGTACCTGATCCAGAACGTTTTGGTGTAGCGGTTTTTAAAAATAAAAAACTTATTGCTATTGAAGAAAAACCAAAAAGACCAAAATCTCCTTATGCAGTTACAGGTCTTTATATGTATGACAATCAGGTTTGGGATGTCATTAAAACTTTGAAACCATCAGCTCGTGGAGAGTTAGAAATTACTGATGTTAATAATTTTTATATTAGACAGAAAACAGCCACCTATGAGATTCTTAAAGGATTTTGGACTGATGCTGGAACTTTCGATTCATTATTAAGAGCAACGATTTTGGTAGCAAAAAAAGAAAAAGCTCGTAATTTAAAACAGCTTTTAAAATTAAATTAAGAAAAATTTTATGGCGAAATTTATTATTGAAGGCGAACAGCCATTAAGTGGAGAAATTGAAGTTTCTGGTGCAAAAAATGCAGCTTTAAAAATATTTCCTGTCGCTCTTTTAACTCGAGGTGTGATTCGGATTTCTAATTTGCCGGAGATTGAAGATGTTTATCGAGCTCAAGAAATATTGCTTGCCTTAGGTGGACAAGTAAAGAAAATAAGAAAGGGAAAGATCGAAATTAGTCTTAAAAACTTATCTTCATTTAGTTTGCCTCCTGATTTAGTTAGTAAATTTAGAGCATCAATAATGTTTGTTGGACCTCTGTTAGCACTTACTGGTGAGGTCAAATTTCCTCATCCTGGCGGTTGTGTAATTGGAGCTGGCCGTCGACCAATAGATATGTTTTTAGAAGGTTTTAAGAAAATGGGAGCAAAAGTAGAAATCTTTGGAGATTATTACCGTTTGACTGCTAAAAAATTAAAGGGAGCTAATATTTTTTTTCCTAAAATTACTGTCAGTGGAACTGAGAGTTTAATGATAACTGCCTGTTTAGCCGAAGGAATAACTATTTTAAAAAATTGTGCCCTTGAACCAGAAATTGTTGCTTTAGCTGATTATCTAAATAGTGTTGGTGCTAAAATTGAAGGAGCTGGAACATCAACAATTAAGATTAAAGGTGTTAAGAGATTAAGAGGTGGAGAATACAAAATTATTCCTGATCGAATCGAAGCTGGTACTTTTGCTATTTTAGCAGCTGCTTCAAACACTGGAGAAATTTTAATTAAAAATTGTTATCCCGAACATTTAGAAGCTCTTTTGTGTTTATTTGATAGGATTGGTGTAAATTATTTATTAGACAAAAAGAGTATTAAAATTTTACCGACAAAAAAACTTTTTGCTTGCGATATGACAACCCATGAATATCCAGGTTTTCCAACTGATTTACAACCAGCTTATACTGTGTTGATGACCCAAGCCCATGGTTCTTCTTTAATTCATGAAACAATTTATGATCGAAGATTGCTTTTTACCGATCTTTTAACTCAAATGGGTGCTAATATTGTTATGGCTGATCCTCATCGAATAGTAATTAATGGTCCAACTAAACTCTATGGTCGTCAATTAATCAGTCCTGATTTACGAGCAGGAATGGCTCTTTTGATAGCGGGTTTAATTGCTAAAGGAAAAACAGAAATTGATAATATTTATCAGATTGATCGCGGTTATGAAAAAATAGATGAACGATTAAATAAAATTGGTGCAAAAATAAAAAGAGTAGAAAGTTAAAATATGGAAGAGATTAAAGAAAAAAAGAATAAACAAAAAATTGTTATCTTTATCATTATTGCTTTTTTAATTGGTTTTATTTTTGGAAGGATTTATTCTCCAATTGAAGAAAAGGAAACATCTTTCGTTAACCTAATTAAAAAAATTGAAAGGAAAGAAGAAACTATTGATTACAATTTATTTTTAGATGTTTTAGAAACTATTAGAACAAAATATATTGAACAACAAATCTCAGAGAGGAATCTTTTCTATGGAGCCTTAAAAGGTTTGGTTGCTGGATTAAAAGATCCTTACTCTATTTTTTTAGAACCTGAATTAGCTGAGAAATTTAAAACAGAGCTTTCAGGATTTTTTGAAGGAATTGGCGCAGAGATTAGTTCAAAAAAAGAAAGAATTATTATTGTTGCGCCATTAGAAGGAACACCAGCTGAGAAAGCAGGTTTAAAACCAGGTGATGAGATCTATGAAATTAATGGAGAAGATACATTAGGAATGGGAATTGATGAAGCAGTTTCAAAAATTAGAGGCAAGAAAGGAACTCAGGTTAAACTTTTAATTTTTAGAAAAGGTTGGGATAGTCCAAAAGAATTTGTGATTACAAGAGATGTAATTAGGATAAAAACCGTCAGGTATGAAATGAAAAATAACAAAATTGCTTATCTTAAGATTTCTTATTTTAATGAAAGAACTGTAAGTGAATTTGATAAAGCAATCAGGGAAATTTTAAGTAAAAAACCATCCGGTTTAATCTTAGATTTAAGAAATAATCCAGGTGGTTATCTTTATGCAGCTGTTGAAATTGCTGGTGCTTGGACTGGAGAAAAAGTGATTGTTTTTGAAAAATTAAGATCAGGAGAAGAAAAAGAGTATTGGGCAAAAAGAGAAGCGAAACTTAAAGATTTAAAAACTATTGTTTTAGTCAATAAAGGTTCTGCTTCCGGCTCTGAAATTTTAGCTGGTGCTTTACAAGACTATGAGATAGCAAAAATTTTAGGAGAAAAAACATTTGGTAAAGGAAGTGTTCAAGAGTTGACTGAGTTAAGAGATGGTTCAATTGTAAAATTAACTGTTGCCCGTTGGTTGACACCAAAAAAAAGAGAAATTGAAGGAATAGGTATTGAGCCAGATATTAAAATAGAGATGACAGAAAAAGATTATGATGAAGAAAAAGATCCACAACTTGAGAAAGCAATCGAGTTATTAACAAAATAAAAAATGAAACACCTATGTGGGTAATATTATTACAAGATATAGATAAATTAGGAAAAAAAGGTGAAATCAAAGAGGTAAAAGATGGTTTTGCCAGGAATTTTTTAATTCCTAAAAAATTAGCTGTTTTAGCTACGCCAACAGAAATAAGAAAAATTCAAAGAAAAAAGATTCTTGAGGAAGAGAGAAGAAAAAAAGAAATTGAGGCCTTAAAAATTTTAGGCCAAAAAATAAAAGATTTAGAAATTATTATTAAAGAAAAAGCTACAGCTGAAGGAAAACTTTATGGTTCAGTTAATCAAGAGAGAATTGTTAAAATTTTAAAAGAAAAAGGATTTAATATTCCTATTGAAAAAATAAATTTAAAAGAACCAATTAAAGAAATAGGAGATTACGAATTGGAAATAAATTTATTACCTGAATTAAAAATTAAAATAAAATTAAAAATAGTGCCAGAAAACTCTTAATTAATAGAAAAGTTCACCTTCCATTCCCCAAGGAGTAACTTTTTTTATTTTTACTTTAACAAATTTGCCGATTAGATCAGAATCTTGAGATTGAAAATTAGAAACTTTTACTTGTTTAAATGTCTTTGTTCGACCGAAAAGAGAATTGTCTTTTTTGCTTTCAATTAATACTTCAACAATTTTATTAAGATATTTCTTATTTTTTTCTAATGCTGTTTTTTCTAAAATTTTAGCTAAAATTTTCCATCGCCTTTCCTTTTCTTCTTGCGATACATCATCTTTTAATTTAGCTGCTGAAGTAGCGGGGCGCGGTGAATATTTAGCAATATAAGCCATATCGAACTTTACTTCTTTCATCAATTTAGTTGTATTGAGAAATTGTTTTTTTGTTTCGCCAGGAAAACCAACAATAATATCAGTTGAAATGTTGATATTTTTTTCAATCCCTTTACGGATGGCAAAGAATTTCAAACGAATTTTTTTAATTAAATTTTTATAATGAGTTATAGTATAGTTGCGATTCATCCGACGTAAAATTTCATCATCACCAGCTTGAACTGGTAAATGTAAATATGACATCACTTTTTCACACCTGGCCATAGTTTCAATTAATTTATCAGATAAATCTTTAGGATGATTACTAATAAAAGTCAGCCAGAAATTTCCATCTAAATCATTAATCATTTTTACCAATTTTGGAAATCTTATAATTTTTTCCTTTTGAGTTTTAAGTTTTCCTTGATAACTATTAACATTTTGTCCTAATAGAATAATCATTTTATAACCTCTTTTTATCAATTCCTTTACTTCACAAATAATTTCTTCTGCTGGTCTTGATATTTCTCTTCCTCTTGTATAAGGAACGACACAATAAGAGCAAAAATTATTACAGCCTGTCATAATTGGGACATAGGCAATGGGAAAGGTTGAGAATTTAGGAAAAATATTTAAATAATTTTTAAATTTAAAATTTTTGAACTGTTTGTTTTTCAATTTTGTTTCAATTTTTGATAAAATTTGCGGCCAACTCATAAGTTGATCAATATCAAGAATGAGATCAGTCTTGTTTTTTAAATTCTCTTTATCTTTAGGTAAAATACAACCTGTTAAGACTATTTTTTGATTTTTTATTTTTTTTAAATTTTTATTTTTTATATTTGAGATTTGACCATAAACGCGATCTACTGCTGATTGTCGAACTGAACAAACATTGATGACAATTAAGTCAGCCTTATCTTTATCAAGAGTGGGGGAGTAACCAATTTTTTCTAAAACAGCAGCAATTCGTTCCGAATCAGAACGATTCATTTGACATCCATATGTAATAATATGGTATTTCATAGACATAGTCTATTTTCTGCGGCCGTCCGAAAAGAGAGGTATATTAAAATTTGCCTAATTCTTTTACTTTTAAAAATTTAATATATTTGGAAAGATTTAAATTTTTAACTACTTCTTTTAATTCTTTATAAACATCATAGGGAGAAACCCAAACACTTTGTTGAACTTTTTGAAATCCTAATTCATAAAGAAACTCACGAAAGACATTTCTATCTTTTCTTCTTTTTTCCGGAATATCAAAAATAACCATCAACCAAGATTTATCAGGATTATATTTCTTTTTAAAATTTTTGATTTTATTTTTCAATACTCTTTTTTCACCTTTTGAAGTCAAAAAATACCCTTTCCCTTCTTTAGTGATTTTTATCTTTAAGTATCCGTTTCTTTTCAATCGATAAATAGCGGAATAAAGATTTTTCTTTCCCCGCTTTTGAAAATATTCTTCTAACCAAGTTCTGAATGGCCTATAGCGAGGGTCACCTCGAAGCCAATATCTAAAGGTAGATAAAGTACACGGCTGACGAAAGACATCTATAAAATCAGCTATTAACAAAAGTATTTTCTCTGTAAAAGATTGTTTTTTCTTCATTTAATGAATTATATCACTTTTTAAAAATAAGTAAATTTTTATATAGTCTATTTTCTGCGGCCGTCCGAAAAGAGGAGGACAAGGATTTTATTTGATGAAGGTTTGCAACAAAAAAGAAGTCTTTTTAGATGACTTCTTGATTTAAATTCTATCAGCTAAATTTTTTACTTTTTATTTTTTATCTCTTTTAGAACTTTCTCAATAAATTGTTTTTTACTCATTCTCTTGAGTTTCTTTTTTCCGTGCTGGCGAACATTTAAAGTTTTACTTTTCATTTCTTTATCACCAATAACTAAAATATAAGGAATTTTCTGATTCTCTGCTTTGCGGATTTTATAAGGGATTGTCTCTCGGGCTAAATCAACCCAAACTCTTAGGCCAAAATTTTCTAATTCCTTACCTAATTTTTGAGTATATTGCCAATGGGCTTTACCAACTGGTGCTAAATAAATCTGAACAGGCGAGAGCCAAACCGGAAAGATACCTTTACAATGTTCAATTAAACAACCAAGAAATCTCTCCATTGAACCCAAAACTGTTCGATGAATCATAACCGGTCTAGCCTTTTTCCCATTTTTATCAATATAATTAATATCAAACCTTTCTGGAAAGTTAAAATCAACTTGAATAGTAGGTCCTTGCCATGCTCGCCCTAAAACATCAATAACTTTAATATCAATTTTTGGACCATAAAAAGCACCTTGGCCAGGGTCTATCTCGTATTTAACTTTTGTTTTCTCTAAAGCATTTTTCAAAGCCTGAGTTGCTTTTTCCCATATTTGGTCAGAGCCAATTGATTTTTTCGGCTTGGTTGAAAGAACAACTTGGTAATTCTTAAAACCAAAGGTTTTCATCATAAAAATTGAGAGTTTTAAAACATCAATAATTTCTTTTTCTAATTGTTCATAAGTACAGAAAATATGGGCATCATCTTGAGTAAAACCGCGGGCTCTGACAAGACCATGTAAAACTCCAGATCTTTCATAGCGATAAACAGTTCCTAATTCAGCATAGCGAAGCGGTAAATCACGATAACTTCTGATCTGGCTTTGATAAATTAAAATATGAAAAGGACAATTCATTGGTTTAATTAAATATTCGTCTTCATCAATCTTGATCGGTGAATACAGATTTTCACGATAGAATTCCCAATGGCCAGATTTTTTCCATAGATTAAGTTTGCCAATATGGGGCGAATAAACTAATTGATAACCTCTTTTTTCATGCTCTTTTTTCCAAAAATCTTCAATTATTTTTCGAATAATCGCTCCTTTTGGATGCCACAAAACTAGACCAGCGCCTAACTCTTCTGAGATACTGAAAAAATCTAAATTTTTACCAATTTCTCGATGATCTCTTTTTTCTATTTCTTTGAGATTTATTAAATATTGATCTAACTCTTTTTGAGTAAAAAATGCTGTACCATAAATTCTTTGAAGCATTGGATTTTTTTCATTACCGCGCCAATAAGCGCCAGCAATCTTTAAAAGTTTAAATGCCTTGATCTCTTTAGTTGATTTTAAATGTGGTCCACGACAAAGATCGATAAATTTACCCAACTGGTAAATTGTTACTGTTTTCGGGATCTGTTTAGATTGGGAAATTAAAGACCACGAATTTATTTCTGTTGTTCCATATTTTTTTAAATCTTCTAAAAGTTCAACTTTGTATGGCTGATTAAGTTTTTTAAATAGCCCTATTGCTTCTTCCAATGATATTTCTTTTTTTTCAAATTTTAACCCTTTTTCTATTAATTCCTTCATTTTCTCTTCAATTTTTGGCAAATCATTTTCTGTTAGTTTGCTACTACTTCCAGTTAAATCAAAATCATAATAAAAACCATTTTCAATAACCGGACCAATTCCAAACTTAACATTTCCAAACAATTCTAAAACAGCTAAAGCCATTAGATGACTTGTTGAATGGCGAAGAATTTCAATTCGTTTTTGAGATTTATTTTCCATAAATTTTTATTTTAATAAATTCATCTTTTTTTGGTATTTTTCTTTTCCAGAAAGGATGAAATTTAATTTTTACTTCCTCTATTTCTTTATATTGTTCAAGAAAATTTTTAAGCTCCTTTTCATTTAATGTTTTTATTTTTTCTAAATTAAAAATTGAAGAATTTTCTTTTATTATTGTATAGATTTTTATTTTTATTTCAAATTCACCTGTTTTTTCCTCAAGATTTAAATTTTTTAAATTATAGGTTAAACTTTTTTCATCAATATTTTTCAATTCTTCATCTGAAGGAAGACTATTCTTTGCCAATTTTTCTATTAAATTCATTAACTCTCTTTCTTTAAAAAGAAATAAAATTACATCTATACTTCCATTAACTAAAAATTCTCCTTTTTCTTCACCAGCTTTTGCCTCAGAAACCACTTCTATTTTTCTTTCAATTGGATAAATTTTCCATTCAGCGAGATTAATTGTTTTTTCTCTAATTTTTTCTTGGATTTCTTTTTCAGCTTTGTCATTTAATAATCGTTCAATATCTTCTTTTGCTTCTTTAATATCTTCTTCAGTAACTATTCCAATCTTTTTTATTCCTCCCTTCATTTTTTCATAACTTTCAGCATAAATTAATTTCTGTAAAGTAGCTGATAGACCAGGAATAATAAATTTTGTTGGCCCAACCTCACTTTCTTTTCCTGGCTTGTCAGCATAAACTTTTGCTTTAACTCTCGATTTTGCTGGAACAAAAACTTGATGATCTAATCGAAAGAGAACACCTTCTTGAGAAAGAAGTCGCGTTGTTCTAATCAAAGTTTGGTTTTGATTTGAATTATTGATAATTTCTACTTCACCTTTAGCAATTCCTTCCACTTCTAAACTAGCTTTTGGCGAAAAAAACTTCTCCTCTTTTAAATTAATAGTTATTAATTCTCCTTTTAAATCATTTGGAATTCTTATAATCTTTTCGAAAAAGACTTCTTTTAATCTTGGTTTAACAATTATTATCATTTTTCCCTCCTTGGTTAAGAAAAAAATAAAAGTCAAATTTAAAAGAATGAAAAGAGAGACAATGAAGAAGATAGCGATTTTTTTATGAGGATTATAATAAAGCATTGCTATTTATTATCTTAATTCTTCTGCTTTTAAAACAATAATTTTCGGCTCTCCCTCCTTTTCTGAAATTTTACCTTCAATTAGAACAATTTTATTTTCTTGCCAAAGAAAGGGAAATTCTTTCAAAACCCTTGGAAAAACTAATGCTTCTACACTGCCAAAATAATCTTCAATCTTAACAAAAAGCATTGGTTCTTGAGTATTAGTAATTATTTTTTTAATCTTTGTAATAATTCCAGCAACTCTTACTAATTGACCTTCTTTCATTTCACTTAATTTTTGACAAGAGATAACCTTTTTCTCTTCTAAAATTTTATTTAAATTTTGAAGTGGATGACCGGATAGAAAAAGACCTAAAAATTCTTTTTCTAAATAAAATATTTCCTCAAGAGAAAAACTTTTAGCATTCTTTAAGTTAAGATTGTGAGATTGTTTAAAATTAGAAAAAAGAGTTTTTTGGGGAGATTCTTTTTCTTTTTGAACTCTTCTAGCAAATTCTAAAAGCTCATTTAAATTTTCTAGAAGAGTACTTCTCTGATTAAATCTATCTAATGCACCAGCCTTAATTAAACTTTCTAACGATTTCTTATTAATATATTGAATAGGAACCCGACTTAAAAAATCTTCTAAACTTTGATAAGCACCATTTTCATTTCTTTCTAAAATAATTGCTTTAGCGACATTTTCACCAACATTTTTTATAGCTAATAAACCGAATCTAATAAACTTTTTTCCATCCTTTTTAACAATTGCAAAATTTTCTTCACTTTCATTGATATCTGGTGGAAGAACTTCTATACCTAGTCGTTTTGCCTCTTCAATTTCAATAGCAACTCGATCTAGATCATTGGCATCAGAAATTAAAAGAGCAGTCAAAAATTCTACTGGAAAATGTGTTTTTAAATAAGCAGTTTGATAAGCAATTGTTGCATAACAAGTAGCATGAGCTCGAT
The DNA here is from genome assembly GCA_938030745.1 of uncultured Patescibacteria group bacterium. GTDB lineage: Bacteria > Patescibacteriota > Patescibacteriia > UBA2591 > CALHIP01 > CALHIP01. The sequence goes on from CALHIP010000004.1 coordinate 10,848, forward strand.
TGAAAGCATAGCCAGCAAATGGTTCAATAAAATTATAAATTTGTTCAGCAATTTTTTTATCAATTTTATTTTTTATACACCCTTCAATAAATTTCTCTTTTTGTTCTTTTAAAAGTCCAGGAATTTTTTTACCTATCGCTTTCCTTAAAACATCTGCTTCTGCCAAAGAAAAGCCAGCTAATTCTTTAGCAATCTCTAAAATTTGTTCTTGGTAGACAGCAATACCATAAGTTTTTTCTAAAATTGGTTTAAGTTTTGGATGAAGATAAGAAATTTTTTTAGTATATTTTCCAGCAATATATTTAGGAATAAACTCCATTGGTCCTGGTCGATAAAGAGAAATTATCGCAATAATATCCTCGAAAGTAGATGGTTTAAGTTCTTTTAAATATTTCTGCATTCCTTTACTTTCTAATTGAAAGACACCAACTGTCTCTCCATTTTTAAAGAGTTCAAAAGTTTTCTTATCATCAAGAGGAATTTTATCCAATTCTATTTTTTTACCCTCTCTCTCTAAAAATTTTAGAGTTAATTCTAAAATAGTTAAATTTTTTAATCCTAAAAGATCAATTTTTAAAAGTCCTAAATCTTCAATCGAATACATTGAATATTGAGAAATAAGAACCCTTTTCTTTTGTTGGACATCAAACTGGGTTGGTAAAAAATTATTAAGTGGTTCAGGAGTAATAACAACTCCACAAGCATGAGTTGAAGCATGTCTGGCGACTCCTTCTAATTTTTTAGCAATTTCAATTATTTTTCTTGCCTCTGGATTTTCTAAATATGTATCTCTTAATTCTTTCACATTTGTTAATGCTTCCTCTAAAGAAAGAGACTGTGGAACCATTTTTGCTAATCGATCACAAAAATTATAAGGAAGTCCTAAGACTCGACCAACATCTCTGATAGCTACCCGAGCAGCCATAGTTCCAAAAGTAATAATCTGAGCAACATTTTCTTGACCATATTTTGCTTTTAAATAATCAATAACTTCATCACGACGGATATCAGTGAAATCTAAATCAATATCTGGAGCAGAAATTCTTTCCGGATTAATAAATCTTTCAAAAATTAACTCATATTTTAATGGATCAACAGAAGTAATTCCTAACAGATAAGAAACGATTGAAGCTGCTGCCGAACCTCGGCCAGGACCAATCATAATTTTATTTTCTCTAGCCCAATTAACAAAATCGGCAACAATTAAAAAATAAGTGGCAAAGCCAGTTTTTTTGATAACTTCTAATTCATAATTTAATCTTTCTATAACTTCTTTTGATGCTTTAGGATATTTCTCTTTTATTTTTTCAAAACATAGTTTCTTTAAATATTCATTAGGATCCTCACCAGCAGGAAGAGGGAAAGGAGGAAATTTTATTTTGCCAAGTTCTATTTCTAAATTACATTTCTCAGCGATCTCTTCGGTAGTGAAAACAACCTCATCATTATCTTTAAAAAAATTTAACATTTCTTGCTCTGAACGGAAATAAAAATCATTAGAAGGCATCTTAAGTCTATCTTTATCAGTAATTTTCTTTTTTGTCTGAAGGCACAAAAGAATATCTTGAATTTCTGCATCTTCTCTATTAAGATAATGGATATCAGATGTCGCTACTACCTTAAGATTATATTTTTTTCCGATTTCAATTAACTTTTTATTAACTTTAATTTGTTCAGGGAAATTATGAGCCTGAACTTCTAAATAAAAATCATCTTTAAAAATTTCTTGATATGTAGAAATAATTTTCTCTAAATCTTTTGTTCTTTCTTCTAAAATTGCCCTTGGAATTTCTCCTTGTAAACAGCCAGACAAAGCAATTAATCCATCATGGTAAATTCTTAAAAGTTCAAGATCAATTCTTGGTTTATAATAAAAGCCCTCAAGATGGGCTAAACTTGTTAACCGAATTAAATTTTTATAACCAATTTCATTTTTTGCTAAAAGAGTCAGATGAAATGGTTTATCATCAATTTTTATTCTTTTTAAAAATCTTGACTCAGGAGTAAGATAAGCCTCAAAACCAATAATTGGTTTTATTCCAGCCTCTTTTGCTTTTTTGTAAAACTCAATTGCTCCATACATTACTCCATGATCAGTTAAAGCAAGTGCTTTCATTTTTTCATTTTTTGCTTTTTCAATTAGATCATCAATTTTTGGTAAACCATCAAGTAAAGAATAATGAGAATGAACATGAAGATGAACAAACATATTAAAAAACTTAAAATGAAAATTTAAAGCTTCTATTTTTTCTCTTCTTTTTCTTTATTTTTTTTCCTCTCTTTTAAAAAATCAATTACTGTTCTAATTCCTTCAGCGATAAGAGGGAGGAGGGTTATTTCTTTGATTTTCCTTTCAGTAGTTTTAACAATCTCATTAAGTCTTCCACTAACTTCTTCAATAAATCTTCCGGCATTATACAATTTCTTTATTAACCTTATTAAATAATAGAGGAAAAAACAGGTAAAAAAAGAAATCGTTAAAATTGATAAACCCAGAATAAGAAATAAAATGTCCTTACTTGTTTGAATCATAGATTTGTCTTTTAATAAATTTAAGGTATAATTATTATAATTGATTTTGATAAATTAATCAAATTTATGGATAAAAATAATGTTGATTTTACTGAAAAAGAATTAAAGATTGTCTATTTTTTTGTGACAAAAAAGAAATTTTTGAAGAAAATTCTTATCGGCTTTTTAATCCTGATAAATATTTTTATCTATACTTATTTGATTTATCATTCTATCCAATATTTGACTCAAAGTAAAGAATATCAAATGATGGAAAAAGAACTTACTTCTCAAAATGTTAATTTTAGCATAATTCGTCAAGCTATTTCACCAATTCCTGTTAGCGTTGTTTTCTCAAAAGCAATTCCTTTGAGTGGTTTTAAATATCATTTAGTTTGTTTAGTTGAAAATCTAAATAAAGATTGGTTTATTAAATCTTTAGATTATAAATTTATTTTATCTGGTTTTGAAACAAAATCTTTTAAAAGTTTCCTTTTGCCAGAGGAAAAGAAAATCCTTACTGATTTCAATGAGACAATCACTCAAAGGCCAGATAGTATTTTTTGCCAAATTTCAAATATAAAATGGCAAAGAGTTAAACCTGATAAAAGACATCTCTTAGAGATTCCAAAAAATTTTATCATCAAAGATTTAAAATATCAACAAGCAACTAAAATTGATGAGAGTAATATTCTTACTTTTAAATTTATAAATTCAACGATTTATAATTTCTGGGAAATTGATCTTTTAATTAACTTTTATTCAAAAAAAGAGATTGTTTGGGTTGAAAAGATAAAAATTAAAGAAATAATGAGTAAAGAAGAGAGAGGAATAAAAATTATTTTACCTAATTTTTTGCCTTTTATTTCAGAAATTGAGGTCCAGCCAGAGATTAATGTTTTTGATCAATCTTCTTTTATTCCTTTAAGAATAAAGCCAAAAGAAAGATAATTATGTTATTTTCTGCGATAATAAGGAAAATTAAATTTTTTGATTGGACATTTTTTATTTTGATTCTTCTTTTACTAATTTTAGGGTTAACTATTCAATATAGTCTTTCTTTAGGATTAGAGTCAGACAATTTTTTTATTTTTAAAAAACATTTAGCTTTTATTATTTTAGGATTGATTGTTTTTTTTCTTTTAAGTTTTTTTGATTTCCGGATTTTAAAACAATTAGCTCCTCTTCTTTATTTATTTATTGTTTTACTTCTTATTTTTGTACTTATTCTTGGTAAACCAATTCGAGGAGTAAAAGGTTGGTATTTTCTCGGTTTGGCTTATTTTCAACCGGTCGAATTAGCAAAAATTGTTTTTATTATTATTATGGCTAAGATAATAACAGAAAAAATTAGAGAAAATAATGAATTAAAAAAAATTATTTTGAGCGGAATTCTTCTTTCTCCTTTATTTTTTTTAACTCTGCTTCAGCCTGACTTTGGTTCAGCTATAATTTTTATTTTGATTTGGCTTTTTCTTATTTCATTAAATATTCAAAAAATAAAAAATTTTTTCTTTATTATCATTTTTTTAATTTTAATCTTCCTTTTCTTTTGGCAATTTATTTTAAAAGATTATCAAAAAGCAAGGATTATCACTTTTTTCTCTCCTTACAAAGATCCTCTTGGCAGAGGTTATCAAATTCTTCAGGCAAAAATTGCTATCGGTTCTGGCAAACTTTTTGGTCGAGGTATTGGTTATGGTTCACAAGGACAGATGAAGTTTTTACCAGCTAGTCGGACTGATTTTATTTTTGCTGCTTTAGCTGAAGAATTAGGATTCTTTGGCTCACTTCTTCTTATTTTTTTATTTACCCTCCTTTTTTTAAAAATAATTAGAATCTCAAAAGTTGTTTATGACAATTTTAGCCTTTTTGTTGTTTTAGGAATTGGTTTTAATTTATTTCTCCATGTTATAATTAATCTCAGCATGAATTTAGGCCTTCTTCCAATTGTCGGCATTCCTTTACCTTTAATCAGTTACGGAGGAAGTTGTCTTATTGCTACCTTAATTTCTTTAGGAATAATTGAGAGTATAATTATCCATCAAGAGATTCCTTCTTATTGAAAAAATAATTATTTTAAGATATAATATTTTAAATTTTATGTCTGAAAATTTAACAAAAACTAATTTTCATTTAATTATTAAAACTATTATCATTATTCTCTTTTTGATTTTTCTTTACTTCATCCGCGATATTCTTTTACTCTTAGTTGTTGCTTTTATTATCGCTTCTATCTTTTCTCCTATTGTTGATTGGTTTGAAAGGAAAAAAGTTTCTCGCTTTGTTGCCACCTTATTAGTTTATTCACTTCTTCTTTTAATTTTTATTATCATTTTAATTCTTGTGATTCCAAACCTGGCAAAAGAAATAGAATTTATTGGTGAAAGGATTTCTAATTATTATTCTTTTCTAAAATCAATTTTTGGCGAGAGTCAAAAATTTTTACCAAAAGATTTTTCTGAATTTATTAGAGATTGGCAGAAAGAAATTCCAGCTATTAGCCGAGGGATTTTTTCTCTTTTAGGTGGTGTGGCAAGTACATTTTTCTCCTGCTTTCTTATTGCTATTATTTCTTTCTATATTATTGTCGAAAAAAATTCTTTGGAAAAATTCTTTACTTATTTTGTTCCAGAAAAATACCATCAATTTGTTTCTCGATTAATTTCTCTCTCTCAAAAAGATTTAAGTAATTGGGGGTGGGGAATGTTGATTTTAATGTTCTTAATTGCTGGTCTAACCTATATTGGACTTTTAATTCTTCATGTTAAATATCCTTTATTTTTAGCAGTTATTGCTGGTTTTACTGAAGTCATTCCAAGAATTGGTCCTTTTATTGGTGCTATTCCAGCGGTAATTTTAGCATTCTTCCAGTCGCCAGTTAAAGCCCTTTTAGTAGCCGTTCTCTATTTGATTATTCAACAAATTGAAAATTCAATAGTTGTGCCCCAGTTAATGAAAAAAGTAGTTGGTCTTAATCCAATTGTAACTATTATTGTTCTTTTAATAGGAGCAAAAATCGGTGGAATTTTCGGTGCAATTATTGCTGTTCCTGTGACCGCGGTGATTAATATTGTTATAAGAGAATACCTTGCTTTAAAAAAACAAATCCAATAAAACAATGAGGAAAGAAAAAAAACCATTTTTTAAGGTTTTATTTTACTCTTATTTTTTTTCATTAATTTTAATTTTAATTTTGATTTTATTTTTATTTGGACTTTTAAAAAATTTCTTCCAAAAAAGACAACCTTTAATTAGAGAAATTTCTATTTTAGAAGAAGAAATTAGAAAACTTGAAGGAGAAAAATTAAATCTTTTAGAGACATTAGAATATTTAAAGAGTGATTTTTATAAAGAAAAAGAAGCAAGAGAAAAATTTGGTTTACAAAAACCTGGTGAGAAAGCAGTCGTTATTCTTCCTCCTGAAAAAAAAGAAGAAGTAAAGGAGACAACACAAAAAGAAATTTCAAATTTCAAAAAATGGTGGTACTATATTTTAAATAAAACTTATGAAAGGAAAAAATAAGAAAATTTTCAATTTGTTTCTATTAGGCATGTTGTTTTTTTCAGGATTCTTTTTTGTTTTGGCGAGACCGGTAAAAGCACAGTGGGTGAATCACGTGGTGATTAGTGAAGTGCAGATTAGCGGAAATACGGCCGATGACGAATTTATTGAACTTTATAACCCAACCGATAATCCAATAGATTTAACCGGTTATTTTTTAAAAAAGAAATTTAAAAATACAAAAGGAGAAATAATTGAAGAAACTTTTGTCATCAACACTTACTTTGTCAATAAAATTATTCAACCTAGAAAGTTTTTACTTTTAGCCCGCAAAGATTATTACCAAGGTTTGGTAGTGCCTGATATCACTTGGCCTAAAAGTTATTATCTTTCAAACAACAATACAATCATCCTTTATGACGCGTCGGCTAATATTATAGATAAACTTGGATGGGGGCCTGAGGCGCCCGATAGCGAAACCCAACCCTTTCCCCAGAATCCTGGTAAGAACCAAAGCATTGAACGTAAAGCCTCACAATATTCAACGGCTATTACTTTAGGATCGGGCGGTCAAGAAGAAAAAAGCGGTAATGGTTGGGATACCAATAATAATGCCATGGATTTTGTTTTACAAACCACTCCTAATCCTCAAAATAGCTTTTCGCCAACAGAAAATGAGTTGCCACTATCTAAACCGGTTCAACAAGAACAACAGCTGGAACAGCAAGATCAACAACAAGAAGAGTACAAAACGCAAAATTTTCCATCAGATGTAGTCATTAATGAATTTGTTTCCGATCCGGTTGATGGTGAAGAAGAATGGATTGAGCTTTATAATAATACTGATCAAGAAATTGATTTGACCAATTGGAAAATTGAAGAAGGTTCTGGAGCTCAGACAAATCTTTCTGGGAAAATTGGGCCGAAAGATTTTTTTGTTGTTGAAAAGATTAAAGGTTATTTAAATAATACCGGTGATATTATTAAGTTAATTGATTCAAATGGTCGAATTATTGATCAGGTTAGCTATGGTAATTGGGATGATTTTAATAAAGATGATAATGCGCCAACAACATCTGATCCAAATTCAATAGCCAGAATTATTGATGGTTATGATACCGACCAAGATAATTTAGATTTTAAAATCTCAACCATCCCAAGTAAAGGCAAACCAAATAAATTTTTAAAAGAATATCCATTAGGAATAATTATTAATGAAATTTTGCCCAATCCAAAAGGTGATGATTCTGAAAATGAGTTTATTGAATTAAAAAATATCACTGATTATGAAATTGATTTAGATGGCTGGAAATTAGAGGATAAAGGTGGAACAAAATTTGTTATTTCATCAAAAAATTTTCCTACAACTAAAATTCTAGCTAAAGGATTTTTTGTAATCAAACGAAAAGATTCTAAAATTGCTTTAAATAATTCTGGCCTAGAAACAATAAAACTTTATCAGCCAAATGATAATTTAGTTGATGAAGTTTCTTATTCTGGTGATATTGCTGAGGATCTCTCTTATGCTAGAGATGAAAAAAATGATTGGTTTTGGACAATTCAACCAACACCAGGTCAAGAAAATATTATCAAAAAAGCTAACCAAAAACCAAAAGCAGTTATTTCTAGTTTGAATAAGGCCTTGGTTAACGAAGAAATAATTTTTGATGCTTCTGATTCATACGATCCGGATGGTGATAGTTTGACCTACTTCTGGGATCTCGGTGATGGAACAAAAAGTGAAAATATTTTAGTCAAACATATTTATAAAAAAGCTGGTAAATACAATGTCAAACTTGAAGTTAAAGATAGTTTTGGCGAGACTGACTCAACTAGTTTAAAAATCGAAATTTTAAAAGATGAAAAAGGTGAAAAAATAATTTATTTTAATCCAACTGAATTAAAAATTTTAATTACTGAATTTTTACCAAATCCGGAAGGAAGTGATGAATCAGAGTGGATTGAAATCTTTAATGCTAATGATAAAGAAATAGATTTATCAGGTTGGTTCTTAGATGATGCAGAAGGCGGAAGTAAGCCTTATAAGATCAAAGAAGGAACAAAAATTCTACCTGGTGAATATTTGGTTTTTGAAAGAAAAGAAACAAAAATTGCTTTAAATAATAATTTTGATTCGGTTCGTCTTCTTGATCCGGAAGGAAATTTATTTTATGAAATTTCTTATGAAAAATCAAAAGAAGGATTTTCTTATGCTTTAGATGAAAATGGTGAGTGGCATTGGACTTCGATTTTAACTCCTGGCAATAAAAATATATTTAGTGAAGAAACAAAATCAAAAACAAAAATTGCAACAGAAAAAGGAAAAATTTTAGAAATTCCATTATCGGAAGTCAGAAATCAAGACATTGGTGATTTAATAAAAGTAAAAGGTGTTGTCTCAGTTGAGCCTGGCGTTTTAGGTTCTCAGATTTTTTATTTGTCAGGTTCAGGCATTCAGATTTATTCATCAAAGAAAGAATTTCCAAATTTAAAAATTGGTGATAAAGTTGAAATCGTTGGTGAATTAGCTGAATATAAAGGTGAAACAAGAATAAAAGTTTCTTTAAAAGATGATATAAAAATTTTAGAAAATGGAATTCCACCAGAGCCAAAAAAAGTAAAAACTGGTGAAATTGATGAAGACTTAGAAGGAAGTTTAGTTGTTGTTATTGGCCAGATGATTGAGTCAAAAACAAATTATTTTTATTTAGATGATAGCAGTGGTGAGATTAAAGTATATCTTAAATCTACAACTGGCATTAAAAAACCAAAAATGAAAGAAGGTGATTGGTTAAAAGTTATTGGTATTGTTAGTCAATATTCTCAGGAATATCGAATTTTACCACGTTATCAAAGTGATATAGAATTGATAAGGAAAATAACTGATTCAATTAAGTTTCAAACAGCTAGTAACTTATCTCAAACAAAATCCCTTTTTGAAAAGATCGATCCCTTTTCAAAAATAGAAGAAGAAAAAATGAAATATCTTTTTTTAAGTGCTTTAACTTTATTGATTATTTTAATTTCTTTATTGATTAAAAAGAAAAAAGAAAAATTAATTTAAAGTTATCCACAGTTTAGAATTTACTTGATTCTCTTTTTATTTTTTTTATAATTAAAAAATGAAAAAAAATTTTCTAAATTTAGAAAAAAAATTTTCTGATTTTGAAAAATCAAAAATAATAATTGTCAGTTTTCCTTTCGAAAAAACTACAAGTTATCTTAAAGGAACAAAGTTTGGTCCAGAAAAAATTATTAATGCTTCTTCTCAAGTCGAACTTTTTGATGAAGAAGAATGGTTTGTGCCATCAAAGATAGGAATTTCAACTTTAATAATAAAACCTTTTAAGGGTCATGAAAAAGCATTAAAACAACTTGAAAAAATCGTTAAGAAAATATTAGATCTTAAGAAATTTCCAATAATTTTAGGTGGTGAACATTCAATTACTATTGGTTCTTTAAAAGCAGTACAGAAATTTTTTAAAAAATTTACTCTTTTACAATTTGATGCTCATGCTGACTTAAGAGATTCTTGGCTCGGTCTTAAGCTATCTCACGCAGCTGTAATGCGTCGTTGTTTAGAAATTGATAATAATATTAATTTAGTTCAGGTTGGTGTTAGAAATATTTCAGAAGAAGAATTGCCATTTTTTGAAAAAAACAAAAAAAGAATTAAAACTTTCTGGGCTAAAAAATGGCAAAAAGATAAAATTTTAAAATTTTGTCAAAAAAATATTTTTTTAACCTTTGATTTTGATGTTCTTGATCCTTCAATTATGCCATCAGTCGGTACTCCTGAACCAGCCGGATTAGATTGGGATAGAACTTTAGATTTATTAAAAATGATTTGCCAAAAAAGAAAAATTATTTGTGCTGATTTTGTTGAATTCCGTCCAATTAAAGATTTTGTCGCTCCTGATTTTTTAGCAGCAAAATTAATTTATAAATTTATATCTTATTTAGTTAAATTTCAACGTCTATGATAAAAGAATTAAAAAAATTTTTAAAGAAAAAAGTTAAAGCTATTGAAGTAAAAACTCCAAAAAAAATTTCTAAACTTTTATCAGAAATGAAAGAAACTGGTTTTCAAGGAAGAAAATTAGCTGAAGTAGTAGAAATTTGGGAAAAGATGATAAAAGATAAAGATGTAACCATTTTTTTCGGTTATGCTGGTTCTTTGTCTACTACCGGTCAATGGAAAATAATTAATTGGTTAATTGAGAATCGTTTTATTGATGTTTTAGTCTCTACTGGTGCTAATATTTCAGAGGATATTGTTGAAGCAATGGGAAAAAGTTATTGGCAAGGCCATCATTTAGTTCCTGATGATTTATTATTTAAAATTGGTCTGAATCGTTACTATGATGTTTATGGTCGAGAAGATGATTATTTTAAAATGACAGAAATAATAGCTGATTTTATTATGACTCTTAAAGAAAATTATAATTACTCTTCAAGAGAATTTTTATCTCTTTTTGGCAAATGGCTTTTGAATAAAGGAATAAAAAGTATTGTTGCAACAGCGGCAAAATATAAAGTGCCAATTTTTTCTCCGGCAATTGTTGATTCTCCCTATGGTGATGCTGGCTTGATTGCTAAAAGTAAGGGTTTTAATTTAGTTATTGATAATATGAAAGATTATTTTGAATTTATGAAAATGGCTGAAAAAGTTAAAGATACAGGTGTAATTTATATTGGTGGCGGTGTGCCAAAAGATTTTATTCAACTTTTTGCTGTTACTTCTGATTTGCTTTATGAAAATAAAAAAATTCCAGGAAAAAAAGGAAAAAAAAGAATTTTAACTGATGAATCATATTATCCACATAAATATGCGATTCAAATTACAACTGATTCTCCACAATGGGGAGGATTATCAGGTGCTACATTAGATGAAGGTATTTCCTGGGGGAAAGAATTGCCAAAAAGAGAAAATTTTGTTCAATGTTTTTGTGATGCAACTATTGCTTTGCCAATTGTTGTTCATGCTTTAGCTGAAAAAAAACTTAAAAGAAAAGGAAAAATTTTTGATTTTTAATTTTTTATGATTTTTGTTATTAAAGCAAATGGTCAAAAAGAAGAATTTTTGCCGGAAAAAATTAAAAGAAGTTGTTTAAAGGCTGGCGCTTCAGAATCTTTAGCTAATGAAATTACAAAAAGAATTTCTCGCCAAGTCAGAAATGGAATGACGACAAGGGAAATCTGGAAACTGATTTTCCGATATTTAGGAAAAGAGGCACCGATTATTGCCTCTCGTTTTTCTTTAAGAGAAGCACTTCTTCGACTTGGACCGAATGGGTTTTATTTTGAAAAAATAGTCAGTCAAATTTTTAAAGCCGAAGGATATCAAGTTGAAACTAATAAAATTTTTTCTGGTGCTTGTGTTGAACATGAAGTCGATATTGTAGCAAAAAAAGAAAATGAAAATTTAATGATTGAATGTAAATTTCATAATCAATATGGGATTTATACTGAAATAAAAGATATTTTATATGTTTGGGCAAGATTTTTAGATTTAAAAGATGCTGGTCATAATTTTACTCAGCCAGTTTTGGTATCTAATACTAAATTTTCCGAATCAGCAAAAAAATATGCTAGTTGTAAAAATTTTTCTTTAATTGGCTGGGCTTATCCAGAAGAAAAAAATTTACAATATTTTATTGAAAAAAATAAACTTTATCCAATTACTGTTTTACGTCGGCTTGAAAAATATTATCAGGAAAAACTTTTAAAGTATAATATTGTTTCTTGTCAAGACCTAATAAAAGTTGAACCAAAAAAATTACAAAAAGAAATCGGTCTTGATCCAAGAAAAATTGCTATTTTACAAAGCGAAACAAATTTACTTTTAAAATAATTTGACATTTTCTAAAAAAATTATTAAAATTAATTAAAAGGTCGAATTTATTAAATTCTTTTTATCAATCCGGTCCTAAGTAATTAAAATTATGAATGAAAGTTTTGAAAAAATACAATTTGGAGAAAAAAGAGAGGAGCTTGAGAAAAAAGGGAAGTTAAAAGAATTATTTTTTGTGAAATTTGCTAAGAAATTTGAAAGGTTTCTATATCCACTTATTCTTAGTCTCTTTTTCGTCGGAGGAGGGCTAAAAGCAAAAGATTCGGAAAGAATATATTCGGATTATTCAAAAAAAGTCGTAAAAACAGTCGAACTCTTCCTTCAGCATAAAAAAGAAATGGAACCCAAGGTAATAAATATTAATAAGGGGGTCCCACCTGAACTTAGAGAAACTCAAAAGAAGATTCTTTCAGAATGGATAAAAGAGAAAGGAGAAATAAAGATTATTGATTTAAAGACACTCGAAACCGAATATCCCAAGAGTGTTTTTATTAATTTAGTAAAAGAGTATCTTAAAGAGACTGAAAATCTAAGAGGGATAGAAAGAAGTGAAGCCTTTAAAGAAATAATAGATTATTTTAACGAACTTTTTTCCTATTTTCGTTTTCGCGGAGATGAATTTTCTGAGGAAGATCGTCGAGAATTACTTTTCGCGCGTTGGGCTATTATTACTGAATTTTTAAAACAAAATGCCTATCATCCTGGTACTTCATTAGAACGCATTGTTAAAGATGCGCAGAAAAATTTTGAGATTTATGATCGGCAAATGAAGGACCTAATTTCACGTATGGAAATGGAAAAAGAAGGTCAACCGCTGATTCTCTCGCCAAACCTAGTTAAAAATGAAGATGGAACATACACATTAGATTTGAAGGATTATGAAATTAGTATGTTGATAGGTGGAGCTAAAATTGAAGGTTTAGATCCTTTAGATTTATTTGGAGTGAGAATTGAAAACGTTGTTTCACTTCGATATTTTACTCCAGAAAAATGGAAAAAAAATCTTATTTCAGAAGGAAAAAATTTTATTAAGAAGATAGAAGATGAATTAGGATTAAAGTATAAAAATGATCCTTCTGGTGAAGCCCAGAAATTAAAAGATCAATACATCATTATTAATGCTATTTGTGAAAGTGCAGAGAATTTTGGCCGACCAGTACGTATTAAATTAAGCAATGGAAAAACAATTGAGGTTACTTTTAATTTTGATATTTTAGCTGGTGTTGCAAGTAAAGGAGTTTTATGTGGCAATTATACTGAAGTGAAACGTAGCGATGGCGGATTTGAAGTTATAGATGAGAAAGAAAAACTAACCAAAAGGGTTTCTTGCGGTAGCGGTTGGGAGATATTACTTTTTGGGATACCCCCTTTCTTTCTACTAAAGAAAAGAAAAAAGAAAGAAAAAGAAGAAAAGAAGGAAGGAGAATCAATTTTAACTCCTCCACCAGAGACCTTTTTAACTAAAGAACCTGGAAAAGAGGTGGAATCTAAGATTCCAGGAACTGAAAAGTTTAAGATAGATGATGATAAAACCGCGCAACTTTTAGGTTTAAAAAAAGGCGAAGAATTGACACTAGAAAAGCTGGAAGAAATTATTAGTGGTGCTAAAAAAGAAAATGAAGTCTGGTATTTAGTTCTTGAAGAAAGAAAAGAATTGTTAGACAAAAAACGTGCATTAGAGGAAGAAATCCAGCGTTTAAAAGAGCAGATAGAAGAAAGAAAGAAAGAATTAGTTGGTAAATTAATTAAAGAACGAGAAAGAAAGCAGGAAATTAAAAAGGAAGTTATAATTCAGACAAAGGAAGATATGGAAAAGATTAAAGAATTAGAGAATATAAAAAAAGAATTATTAGAAAATCAGAAAAAACTTAAGGAAATAGAAGAAAAACTAAATGAATATAAAAAAGAAAATTTAAATCAGGAAGAGTTGCTAAGGAGGATCGAAGAGAGGAAATAGCTTTCCTTTTAACTCTGATAAGAATAAATTCTAAGTGATTGTTACTCAATAAGAGAATAAAATTGTTTTCGCTTTAGAAAAGATCCTATATTACTATATAATTTTTAGCGGCCGTGAAAAATTATTTAGTAATGTTTAAGTGAGGCATAGATAGAAATTTTCTATACTATTTCTTGCTGAAGCAAAATCAATTTTTAAATAATATAGTCTATTTTCTGCGGCCATCCGAAAAGAGGAGATAATTATGATTGCTAAAATTTTCCTTTACATTTTTGGTCTTCTCTGGTTGATTTATTCTATAATAATGATTTTTGCTCCAGCTTATTCCAAGAAAGTTGGTCGTTCTTGTTTAAAGATTCCAATTTGGTTTGGCGGAATTGTTTCCGTTGGTTTTGCTATCTTGCTTTGGTATTCAGCCTCTGCCTCTCTTTCTCCAACTCTGGTGAAAGCAATATCTCTACTTTCTATCTGGAAAGGCCTATTCCTTCTTCTTGCTCCAATTGACGATTTAAAGAAAACAACTGATTGGTGGTTTGCTCTTTCTGATTTAGCTTATCGAATTTTAGGTATTTTATTTTTACCAGTAGCAATTTATTTCATTTTGCGGATCGTTTAATTTTTTTGAAATGAGAAGTTATTAGATTGATAATTTTTTATTCTTTCAAATCCATAATAATTTGTATGAAAAAAAACATTGGTATCTTAGGTTACGGTGAAGTTGGTAAAACACGTGCTTTATTTTATCATAGAAAAAAATATAATCTTCTTATTAAAGATATCAAAAAAGATGATTTTAAAAATGAAAAATTGGATATTTTAAATGTTTGTTTACCATATATCAAAAATTTTGAAAAAATTGTTATTGAAGTAATAAAGAAAAATAAACCAAATTTAACAATTATTCACTCTACAGTTTTACCTGGAACAACGAAAAAAATTATTAAAATAACTAAAGGGAAAATTGTTCATTCGCCGATTCGTGGGGATCACCCCCACCTTTATCAAGCTATAAAAACTTTTATTAAATATATAGGTTGTGAAGATTTAAAAGCTGGAAAGTTAGCAGAAAGACATTTCAAAGAAATTGGGATTAAAAAAATAAAAATTATAAAACCAGCTATAGTGACAGAATTAAACAAATTGATTGATACAACTTATTATGCTCATTGCATTGTTTTTACTGATTATGTGGCTGAAATTTTTAAAAAATATAAAGTACCATTTAAGACATTTTGGGATTTCAATCTTTCTTATAATGATGGTTATGAAAAAATGGGTAAGAAAAATGTTATTCGACCAACCCTTTTACCAACAAGTATGTTTGGTCAAGCAGGAAAAATTACTGGCCATTGTCTTATTCCTAATGCCGAACTTTTAGAGAAAATTTTTCCTCATCCAATCACTAAATATATTTTAAAATACAGATAAAAAATCTACTATATAATTTTTTACGGCCGTTAAAAATTATATAGTAGATCAAGAAATTCTCATTTGGTTTTAATTTTAAAATTTGTTATAATTAAATTAAAAGGTCGAGTTTAAATTATTAAATTTAACTTAAATTTATGAGAAAATTAGAAAAAATTATTGTTTTACTTTTAATTTTCAGTCTAATCTTTGCCTTCCCTGCTTTTACTCAAGAAGAAACAGAAATTCAGCCAGAGGAATTAGAGATAAAAACACCTCAGATTTTACCAACTAGTGGCGCTTACTCGATTAAAGATTTTTTTCGAAAATTAAGATTACTTTTTGCCTTCTCAGCAATAAAAAAAGCAGAGCTTCGCCTTAAATTTGCTAATGAGAAATTATTAGAGGTAAAAGAAATTGCCAAGAGCGCTCCGCCAGAATTAATTGAAAAAAGTTTAACCAGTTATCAAGAAGAATTAGAAAAAGCAAAATTAGAATCAGAGAAATTAAAAAAAGAAGACCAGCAAAAGTTTTTAAAAAAGTATACTACCCATGCCTTAAAGCAGCAAATGGTTTTAGAAAATATTGCCTCTCAAGTTAAAGGTGATGTTTATGAAAAGATCTTAGCCAATCGAGAAAGGCATTTGGAAAGATTTAAAGAAGTGATGGAAAAAGTAGAGAATAAAAAAGAACTGAAAGAAAAAATTAAAGAAACAGTTGATGAAGTTATAAAAGTTTCGCCATCAAGAGTGATTAAAATTTATGAGACAATCAAAGAAATTGAAGAGAAAGTCCCAGAAGAAATTAAGCCAGAAATTGAAAAAATTAGAAAAGAAATGATTGTAAAAGTAATTGAAAAAGTTAAGACTCTTCCTGTTGAAGACCAAGAAAAAGAAATAAAAACTCAGATAAGAATTTTTGCTAATCCTTTCATTGCTCAAGAAGTGATTGAGGAAATAAAAAATAAAGAACCAGAGATTGTTTTACCACCTATTAGTGATTTATCAACAGAGATTCTCCAAGAAAAAATTGGTCCTCTTAATGAAGAAAAGAAAACAGAAATTTTGGAAAAAATGACTAAAGAAAGAATTAAACATTTGGAAAGGCTGGAAGAAGTTAAAGAAAAGTTAGAAAAATTACCCGAACCAGCTGTTAGTCCGCAAGTGATTGAAAGAGTGATCAAAAATCAAATTGAAAAAATTGAGGCAAAAATTGAAAAATTAAGGAATTTACCAATTGGAGGATCGCGTCTTGAAGAAATTAAAGAGGAACTAAAAGAAGCGCCAAAAATTAAACAAGAAATTATTAAACAAGCACCAAACTTATTAGAGATTAAAGAATTAGAACTCAAACCTGCTCCAGAAGAAAAATCAACTCAGTTAAGAGAAAAAGAGATTGGTTTCTGTGGCTGGTCAACAAAGTTTCCTTGTCAAACTGATGAAGATTGTTTAAAGAGTGGTTGCTCAGGTCAAGTTTGTCAAGGAAAAAATGAGCCAGCAATTATAACAACTTGTGAATGGCGAGATTGTTATGATGCTGATATTTATAAGGTAAAGTGTGGCTGTTTTAAAGGAAAATGTCAATGGTATCAACAATAATTTAATAATAAGCTAAAAATGAAAAACAAAATTATTTCTCCTAATGAAAAAATTTTGATTGAGTTTGGGGTAGCGAAAACCTATTCTGGATTTTGGATTTTCTTAGGTCTTTTGATTTTGTTTGGAGGGTTAATTTTAACATTATTTTTTATCAGCGATTTTTGGTTAATTATTATTTTAGGCCTTGCTTTAATTGCCTATGGTTTTTATCTCCGTCTTGCTTATTTTTATTTTTTAACTAACAAAAGAATAATTTTCTATTATAGATTTTTCCATACTCATTTAGTTTCAATTGATTATCAAAAAATTACTGATATCAATGTCAAAGAAAATTTTCTAGAAAGAATATTTCTTGGTTCAGGAAATTTAGCTATTAATACTGCTGGTACACCAAAAGAAGAAATCGTTTTCTATCATATTGCTAATCCGCATTTGATAAAAAGAAAATTAGATGAAATTAAAATAGGAGTTTTACAAAATAGTAAATTATAAAGAATTAATTATTTTTTCTTTTCACGCTTATTTTATAATAAGGGTGATTGTTTATTTTTAAAAAAATGTTAAAATTTAAAAATATGGAAAAAATTGGTGTTTTAGGCGGAACATTTAATCCACCACATTTTGCTCATTTGGCAATAGCAAAAAAAGCAATTAAAAATTTGGGTCTGAAAAAATTGCTTTTAATGGTAGCTGGAAAACCAGCTTTAAAAACTAAAGATTTAGCGCCAATAAGAGATAGGTTAGAAATGACAAAAATTCTGGCAAAATATCATCCACGACTTGAAGTTTCAACAATTGAAATTGCCAGAGCAAAAAAAGGGAAAAAATCTTTTACGATTGAAACAATTAAAGAATTAAAGAAAAAATATCCAAAATTTAAGATTTATTGGATTATTGGCGAGGATTCTTTAAAAGAAATTCTTCAAGGAAAATGGAAAGGTGGATTATCAATTTTTGATCAAGCAAAATTTGTTGTTTTTACTCGAGAAAATTTTAAAGTAAAAATTCCAAAAAATCTCATAAAAAAGATAAAAAAAATAAAATTAAAAATTCCTATCTCTTCAACTGAGATTAGAAAGAAAATAAAAAACAGTGAAGATATTTCTAATATGGTACCAAAAAAAATTTTAGAATATATTAAAGAGAAAAAATTATATATGAATATTCCAAAACATTTGCAAGTTAATAAAGAAAAGGCAAGAAAAATTATTCAGGCTAAAATTAGAGAAATAAAAAATTATTTTAAAAAATCTGGTTTTAAAAAAGCAATTATTGGAATTTCTGGTGGATTAGATTCAGCTGTTTCTTGTGCTTTGGTTGTTCGAGCTTTAGGACCAAAAAATGTTCTTGTTCTTTCGATGCCTTATTATGGAATTAGTGATAAAAAATCAATAGAAGATGCTTTAAAATTAGCAAAAAATTTAAAAATTCCAAAAAAGAATTTTATACTTTTACCAATCAATAAAGCAGTTGATGCCTCTTGGCAAATTTTAAAAAAATTTAAAAACAATGAAAAAATTAGAAAAGGAAATTTAATGGCTAGAGAAAGAATGAAAATTTTATTTGATTTATCTTCTGTCTTTAAAGCAATTGTTGTTGGAACTGAAACGAAAAGCGAAGAAGAAATTGGTTATTATACTTTATGGGGAGACCAAGCTTCAGGGATTGAACCAATAAAAAATTTATGGAAAACTCAAGTTTATCAACTAGCCCAATTTTTAAAAGAGATTCCTAATCAAATTTTAAATAAGCAGCCATCACCTGGTCTTTGGAAAAATCAAACTGCTGAAAATGAATTAGGCTTTTCCTATCTTGAAGCGGATACAGTTCTTTCTGCTTTGAAAGATAAAAAAATGGAAAAAAATGAAATTGTTAAAAAATTTAAAATTCCAAAAAGAAAAATTAACTTAATCATTTCTCGATTGAAAATTGGTGAAATTAAAAAATCAATTCCTTATGTTTTAAAAAGTTAATTATGGGGAAAGTAGAGGATAAAGTAAAAAAATTAATTAAAGATTTAAAAAAGAAAAAGCTTTTTCTAGGAGTAATGGAATCTTGTACTGGCGGAGGATTAGCAAATGCAATTACAAATGTAGTTGGCTCCTCAGAAGTTTTTAAGGGTGGTATTGTTGCTTATTCAAATGAAGTAAAAATAAAATTTGGTGTTTCAAAAAAATTGATTAAAAAATATTCGGTTTATTCACCTGAAGTTGCTTTATCAATGGCAAAAGTGGCAAGAAAAATTTTAAAATCAGATATTGGCGTTGGCATTACTGGTTCAATTTCTCGAAAGGATCCAAAAGAACCAAAATCAAAGGTTGGTGAAATTTATGTTGCTGTCAGTTTCAACCAGAAAGCTTTAGTTCGTAAATTTCTTTTTCATAGTAAAAAAAGAGAAGGAGTTAAATCATTGACAATTTTAGAAGTTTTAAAAATGATTGATCAAATTATATGAAAAAATTAACAAAACAAGAAGCAAAAAAAAGAATAGAGAAATTAAGAAAAGAGATACAACATCATGATTATCTTTATTATGTTTTAGATCAACCAGAAATCTCTGATGCTGCCTACGATTCATTAAAAAGAGAATTAATAGAACTTGAGAAGCAATTCCCAGAATTTATTACTCCTGATTCGCCAACCCAAAGAATAGGTGGACCACCTTTGGAAAAATTTGAAAAAGTAAAGCATAAGGTTCCTATGCTTTCACTTCAAGATGCAATGAACGAGAAAGAACTCAAAGATTGGGAGGAAAGAATTAAAAAATTATTAACACCTACTGAAAGTGAAAAATTAAATTATTTTGCCGAATTAAAAATGGATGGCTTGGCTGTGACCTTGATTTATAAAAACGGCGTTCTCTTTAAAGGAGCAACAAGAGGTGATGGATATACTGGTGAGGATGTCACCCAAAACTTAAAAACAATTAAAACAATTCCCCTTAGATTAAGATTAGATGAGTTAGAAAAATTTTTAAAGAAGAAAATTAAAGAAAAAGAAATTGAAATTAGAGGAGAGGTTTTTATGAGTAAAAAAGCATTTTTAGAAGTCAATGAAGAACAAAAGAAAAAAGGAGGAATTGTTTTTGCTAACCCAAGAAATGCAGCTGCTGGTTCAGTTAGACAATTAGATCCAAAAATTACTGCTTCAAGAAAATTAGATTTTTATGGCTATCAGATTATCACAGAAATTGGTCAGAAAACTCATTCCGAGGTTCATCAATTTTTAAAAATTTTAGGTTTTAAAGAAAATCCTTATAATCAACTTTGTTCCGATCTTAAAGAAGTAATAGATTTTCATCAAAAAATTTCTAAATTAAGAGAAAAATTACCTTATGAAATTGATGGAATTGTTGTTACAGTTAATGATAATAAAATCTTTGAAAAATTAGGAGTAGTTGGTAGAACACCACGCGGTTCAATTGCTTTTAAATTTCCTGGTTTTGAGGCAACAACAAAAGTTAAAAATATTATTGTTCAGGTTGGTCGGACAGGCAAATTAACACCAGTAGCAATTCTAGAGCCAGTCAAAGTTAAAGGAGTGACGGTCTCAAGAGCAACATTGCATAATGAAGATGAAATAAAAAGATTAGATGTAAGAATTGGTGATACAGTTATTGTTCAAAGAGCTGGCGATGTTATTCCTGATGTAGTAAAAGTTTTAAAGAGTTTACGGACTGGCAAAGAGAAAAAATTTTTGATGCCAAAAAAATGTCCAATTTGTGGAGCAAAAGTTTACCGAAAAGAAGGTGAGGTTGATTATTATTGTTCAAATAAAAAATGTTTTGCTACTCAACAAAGATACCTCTATCATTTTGTTTCAAAAAAAGCTTTTGATATTGAACATTTAGGTCCAAAGATTGTTGATCAATTAGTTAATGAAGGTTTGATTAAAGATGCAGCTGATATTTTTTCATTAACCCAAGGTGATTTAGAACCATTGGAAAGATTTGCTGAAAAATCAGCCCAAAACTTAATTGAAGCAATTGAAAAATCGAAGAAAATTCCTTTAGCTCGATTTATTTATGCTTTAGGAATTAGACATGTTGGAGAAGAAAATGCTCAATTACTTGCTCAGCAGGTGATTGCTCAAATTAAAAATAAAAAAATAAAAATTAAAGATGTGACAAATTTTTATAGAAATATTTCTTTAGAAGAATTACAAAATATTCCTGATATTGGTCCAATTGTTGCTCAAAGTATTTATGATTGGTTCCATGATGAAAAAAATATAAATTTTCTAGAGAAATTAGAAAAAGTAGGAATTGAACTTGAGATACCAAAAATAAAAATTAGTCAAAAATTAGCTGGCAAAACTTTTGTTTTAACAGGTGCTTTAAAATCAATGACTCGTGAAGAGGCGAAAGAAAAAATTCGGCTTTTAGGCGGTAATGTTTCCTCTTCTGTTTCAAAAAATACTGATTATGTTATAGTTGGTGAAGAACCAGGATCAAAATATGAAAAAGCAAAGAAATTAGGAGTGAAAATAATTAATGAGGAAGAGTTTTTAAAAATGATCAAAGGATAAATATGATAGAGCATATTGCTCAATTAGCTAAATTAAAACTTTCGGAAAAAGAGAAAGAAAAATTTTCAAAAGAATTACTTCAGATTTTAGATTTTGTAAAAAAATTAAATGAGGTTGATACTTCTAATATTGAGCCGTTTTTTTCTGATTTAAAAAATATTTTAAGAAAAGATGAGATAAAAATTAAAGATCATAAATCAAAAGTCAAGATTTTAATAAAACAAGCACCAGAAAAAGAAGGAAATTATTTTAAAACAATTAGTATCTTATGAAATTAAGTCAATTAACAATCGAAGAAGCTAAAAATGGGTTAAAGAAAAAAATTTTTTCTTGTCAAGAATTGGTTAAAGATTGTCTAAATGAGATAAAAAAAAGAAATAAAGAGATTAATGCTTTTATTACCATTAATGAAAAAGCAATTGATGAAGCAAGAGAAGTTGATAAAAAAATTTCTCAAGGTGAAAATTTAAATGAATTAACTGGTATTCCTTTAGCTATAAAAGATAATATTTTAGTTGAAGGCTTAAGGTGTACCGCTGGTTCAAAAATTTTAGAAAATTATATTGCTCCTTATGATGCAACAGTAATTAAAAAATTAAAAAAGGCTGGAGCAATTTTTATTGGTAAAACAAATATGGATGAATTTGCGATGGGTTCCTCAGGCGAAAATTCAGCTTTCGGTTTAACAAGAAATCCTTATGATTTAAACCGTGTTCCTGGTGGTTCTTCTTCTGGTTCAGCGGCAGCTGTAGCAGCGAATTTTTGTTTAGGATCTTTGGGTTCTGATACTGGTGGTTCAATCCGTCAGCCATCTGCTTTTTGTGGTTTGGTCGGTCTAAAACCTTCCTATGGTGCTGTTTCTCGTTATGGATTAATTGCTTTAGCTTCGTCTTTAGATCAGATTGGGCCGATAACAAAAACAGTGAAAGATTGTCAAATAATTTTTGAGGTAATCAAGGGAAAAGATGAAATGGATTCGACTTCAATAAATATAGAAAATAAAGAATTAAAAATTGAAATTAAAAACTTAAAGATAGGAATCCCAAAACAATATTTTATTAAAGGATTGGATGAAGAAATCAAAAACAAAATTAAGGAAATATTAAAAAAATTAGAAGATCAAGGAGCAATTATTCAAGAAATTTCTTTAGCCATGACTGATTATGCTTTAGCTTGTTATTATATTATTATGTCATCTGAAGCCTCTGCCAATTTAGCTAGATACGATGGCATCCGTTATAGCAAGATAAAAAATGAAAAAGTAAAAAACGTAGAAGAATTATATTTTGAAAATCGAACAAAAGGATTTGGGATAGAGGTAAAAAGAAGAATTATATTAGGTACTTATTCTCTTTCAGCTGGTTATTATGAAGCTTATTATTTAAAAGCAATGAAAGTTAGAAATTTAATTAAAAAAGACTTTTCAGAAGCATTCAAAAAAGTTGATTTAATTATTACTCCAACTACTCCAACACCTGCTTTCAAAATCGGCGAAAAATTAGATCCAATTTCAATGTATCTTTCTGATATATTTACTGCTCCAGTAAATTTAGCTGGTCTACCAGCTATTTCTTTACCGATTGGTTTCACCAAATCTAAACTACCTATCGGCTGTCAAATTATTGGAAAATATAAAGAAGAAGACAAAATTTTTGAATTAAGTAAAATAATAGAAGAATTAAAATAACTATGGCACGTCTATTTGATTTTTTCTCAAGAAGTTTAGGAATTGACCTTGGTACTGTAAATACAAGAATTTATTTGAAAGGAAGAGGAATTGTGATTAATCAACCCACACTTGTTGCAGTTAATACCAGAACAAGTCAGGTAATTGCCCAAGGCTTTCCAGCTAAAAAAATGCTTGGCAAAGCACCAAGCTATGTTTCCGTTTTTAAACCATTGGAGAATGGAATAATTGTTGATTTTGAAGTTGCAGAAAAAATGCTCCGTTCATCTATTGAAAAAATTCAGTCGAGCCTTTTCTCTCTTTTCCGGCCAGAAGTAATTATTTCTGTTCCTCTAGATATCACCGAGGTAGAGAAAAAATCTTTTGAAGATATTGCTCTTAGAGCTGGAGCAAGAAAGGTTTATTTAGTTGAAAGACCGATAGCAGCAGCAATTGGAATGAGACTGCCAGTCAGTGAATCAGTTGGCAACTTAATAGCTGAAATAGGTGGTGGACTTACTGAAATTGCTGTTATTGCTTTAAATGGTATCGTTGCCTGGAAATCATTAAAAATAGGAGGAGAAATTTGGAATAAAAATATTATCCAATATGTTCGTGAAAAATCAAATCTTTTACTTGGCGAACAGACAGTTGAGGAAATAAAAATAAAAATTGGTTCTGTTTATCCTGAAAAACAAAATCAAGAAATGAAGGTGAAAGGTAGAGATATAATTACTGGTCTACCAAAAGAGATCTCTCTTTCTGAATCAGATGTAAGAGAGGCAATTCTGCCAAGTGTTAATTTAATTGTTGATGCTATTTCCGAAACAATTGAAAAGACACCTCCAGAGTTGGTTGCTGATGTTTTAGAACGAGGAATAATTCTTTCTGGTGGAGCATCTCAGCTTAAAGGATTGGCAAATTTAATTAATAAAAAAATCAAAATTCCTGTTCATTTAGCTGATGATCCTTCTACTTCTTGTGTCAGAGGTTTAGGATTAATTTTAGAGGATTTTGAAAATTTAAAAGAAGTTCTTTTACCTTTAACTAGAGAATAAAAATTGAGATTTCTGATTTTAAATTATGAAAATAAATAGATATATAATTATTATCATTGGGGTTTTCTTTATTTTTTTCTTTACCTTGAGACATTCTTTTTTTATTAAGAAAATTTTCCTTCCTTTTGAGTATCTTTTTTCTTATCTTGATAAATTAGTTTCAGATTCATTAAATCCAATCTTTATTAGAAAAAATCTTCTTGAAGAGAACAAAAGATTATCAGACGAATTGACAAAACTTGTTATTGAAAATATTAGATTAAAGATTATCGAAGAAGAAAATGAGAAATTGAAAAAAGAATTAGAATTGTCAAAAAAAGAAAATTATAAACTAATTTTTGCCAAAATTATCGGTAAAAAGGAAGAAGGAGGATTAAGTTGGTTCATTATTGATCAGGGAAATAAATCTGGAATTAAAAAAGATTTTGTTGTTATTAGTGAAGGAGTTGTTGTTGGTAAAATTATAAAAACAACAGAAAACTTCTCTTATCTTTTACCTCTTTTAGATAGAAGAATCAAAATAGGAGCATTAATTATTTCACCAAGAGAAAAAATAAATGATAAAAACAAAATCGAAGGAATATTTAAAAGCCATGATGGTTTAATTGGTGAAGTCGATCTTGTTCCTGTTGATAAAGAAATTAAAAATGGTGATTTAGTTATCACCAGCGGAAGAGAATATATGATTCCAAAAGGTCTTCTTATAGGAAGAATTATAGAAGTTAGAACTAAACCAACAGATATATTTCATAAAGTAATCGTTGAATTACCAAAAAAAATAGAAGATGTTGAGATTGTAAGTGTTATTGTTCCTAAAATAGAATTTGAATAAATTATGTTGAAAATAATTATTAATCTTTTTTTAATTCTTTTTCTTACTAATTTGGAATTAAGTAAAATTACTAGTCGAATTTTTTTGAATCCATATCTTTGCTTCGTTGTCCTTTCTGCTTTTTCTAAAAATAATTTATCCTTTCTTTGGCCTCTTTTAGGTGGAATAATTTTGGATTCACTCTCAATTATTAATTTCCCTATTTTTACTATCTCTTTTCTTTTCACCTTCTTAATTGTTAAATTTTTTAATGAAAAAATTGTTACTTTTAGAAATTTTATTTCTTTAATAATTTTTTCGGTTGGCAGTATTATACTCTACAACTTTATTTTTTTAATCTTTAATCTTTTGATTTATTTTCTAAAAATTGAAGATTTTTTTATTGTCTTTAATAGAAAATATTTTATTTATCTTTTTGCTAATATAATCTTTACATTTCTTCTTCTTTTTATTTTTAGAAGGAAATATGAACCATCAATTTGATTATTTTTCAGAAAAGAAAAAAATATTCATAAATAGCTCTTCAGAAGATGAAGATGTTCAACCATTTTCTTTAATTAAAGGTGAAGAAATAAAAATAACAATTAATGAAAAATTATTTAAATTTTTCCTTTTTTTATCTTTCTTATTCATCTTTCTTATCTTTATTAGATTATTTTCCCTCCAAATTATTAAAGGTGATTATTGGTTAAAGGTTGCTGAAGAAAAGAAATTAAGAGTTGAAGAAATAATCCCAAATCGTGGGATTATTTATGATCGAAATATGTATCCATTAGTTAGAAATGTAATAAGTTTTTCTCTTTATTTAGATTATAAAAAAATTCCTAAAGAGCCAGAAAAAAGAAAAATTTTCTTTGAAAAGTTAGAAAAAATTATTGGTCAAGATAAACTTTCTTTTATTGATTTCGATAAAAAAGAATCACCAATTTTAATAAAAGAAAATCTTTCTTTTGATGAAGTTGTTCTTCTTGAAATAGAAAAAGATTCTCTTGATGGAATTATTTTGGAAACAAAAAAGAAAAGAAAATATCTTGGTGGTCAAGAATTCTCTCATCTTTTAGGTTATCTTGGAAAAGTTTCTAAAGAAGAACAAGAAATGGGTTATTCATTATCAGATGAAATTGGAAAAACAGGTCTGGAAAAATATTATCAAAATGAATTAGCAGGAAAAAAGGGAAAAAGAATGATTGAGCCTAAAGGAAAAGAGGAATATATTACTGCTATTGAACCAGCTGTTGATGGGAAAAGTTTAGTTTTAACTATTGATTTTGAACTCCAAAAAAAATTTGCTTTCTCCTTAGAAAAATGGATTAAATTTTCTGGAGCAAAAAAAGGAGCTGGAGTTATTCTTTCACCAAAAAACGGAGAGATTCTTGCCATGGTTAGTTTTCCATTTTTTGATAATAATCTTTTTAGTTTTGGAATTTCAGCAAAAGATTTTGAAAAAATTGCTTCTGATCCATTAAAACCACTTTTCAATAGAGCAATTTCTGGCGAATATCCTCCTGGTTCAACAATTAAACCAGTTATTGCTTTAGCTGCTTTAGAAGAAGGAATAATTGATGAAAAAACAACTATCATGAGTACTGGCGGGATTAAGGTTGGAAAATGGTTTTTTTCTGATTGGAAGAAACAAGGTCACGGTCAAACTAATTTAAAAAAAGCTTTAGCTGAATCAGTTAATACTTTTTTCTATTTGGTTGCCGGCGGAAGCGAAAATTTTTCTGGTTTAGGAATAGAAAAAATTTTATTTTATCTTAAAATGTTTGGTTTAGGAGAAAAGACAGGAATTGATCTTCCTTATGAGAAAAAAGGTTTTCTTCCTTCTGAAGAATGGAAAAAGAAAACTAAAAATGAAGATTGGTTTATTGGTGATACTTATAACCTATCGATAGGTCATGGAGAAATAAAAGTTACACCACTTCAAATGGCGATTCTAACTGCTGGTATTGCTTCCGATGGAAAGATTTTTAAACCTAAGATTGTTAAAAAAATTTTAAAAGAAAATGAAACTGATAATTTAAAAGAAAGTTTTTCAATTCTTCCGATTAAAAAAGAAAATTTTAAATTAGTCAAAGAAGGTTTAAGAGAAGCAGTTATTTCGGGAACAGCTCGACGTTTAAAAGATCTTTCTATTTCAGTAGCAGGGAAAACCGGAACAGTTGAAGTAAAAGGAGCAAAACCTCATTCTTGGTTTACTTGTTTTGCTCCTTATGATCAACCAGAAATTGTGATCGTAGTTATTATTGAAAATGGAGGAGAAGGAAGTGGTCCAGCCCTTTCAGTAGCTAAAGAGGTACTTGAATGGTGGACTGAAAATAGATATAATAAATAATTATGAGTAAATTTTTTAAAGAACAATTAAATTATCGTGTCTACTATTATATTTTTCGCTGGCTTATTTTAATTTTTCTCATTTTTTCTCTTTTCTGGATTTATTTTTTTCAATTATCTTTTTCTTATCTCTTCTTTTTAATTACTCTTTTTCTCAGTTTATATTTTATTATCACCTCTTTTATTTTACGGACAAAATATATAACTTCAGAAAAGCTTTTTTTTGATCTTATTATTTTCTCCCTTTTTCTTCTTATTTTTATTCATTTCAGTGGTGGAATTAAGAGCTATTTTCTTCCTTTTTTATTTATTCCTCTAATGTTTGCTCTTTCATTTGCTGAATTTTTAGCTTTTTTTATTGTTTTAGCAATTTATCTTTCTTATTACTTTTTAATGAGACTAACCACTCCATTGGAAACTTCTTTTTCTAATTTATTTTTTGTTATCTTTGTTAGCTATCTTATCAATTTTATTGTTTTAGTTATGGTTCGTCGCCGGATTAGAGCTGTTAAAGAAGTAGAAAGAGTAAAGTCAGAATTCATTTCAATGGTTGGTCATCAGCTTCGAACACCTATTTCAAGCACAAGATGGATAATTGAATCACTTTTAGAAGGAGATTTGGGTGAGCTCTCTCAAAATCAAAAAGAATATTTAAATGAACTTTACAAATCTAATGAAAAATTAAGAAAATTTCTTAATGAACTTTTAAATGTTATTAGACTTGAAGAATTTTCTCCAAAAATTGATCTGATAAAAATTAATCTTAAAGATTTAATTAAAAATATAATCTCAAGATATAACTCTTTAATTAACACTAATAAACTATTTATTGATCTTAAAGGAGAAGATGTTGAAATAATAAGTGATCTAAATCTACTCGATTTAATTTTAGACAACTTAATTTCTAATGCTTTAAGATATTCTTTTGAAAACGGAAAAGTTTTGATCTCAATTGAAAAGAAAAAAAATAATGCCCAGATTATGATAAATGATTCAGGCATTGGTATTCCAAAAAATCAACAAAAGAAAATATTTCAAAAATTTTTCAGAGCAAAAAATGCTTTAAAAAAAGATCCGGAAGGTACTGGTTTAGGACTTTATTTAAGTAAAAGAGCGGTTGAGATATTAGATGGAAATATTTGGTTTGTTTCTCAAGAAAATAGAGGAACAACTTTTTATCTTTCCTTACCTTTAGAGAAAAAGAGTTAATTTTTATGAATAAAGAAAAGAAAAAAATTCTTATTGCTGAAGATGATAAATTTTTAACAAAACTCCTTTCTTTAAGATTAGAAAAAAGTGATTTTGAAATAATTTCAAGTTTTGACGGTGAGGAGGCGATAGAGAAAATAAAGAAAGAAAATCCTGATTTAATTATTTTAGATCTTATCCTTCCAAAAAAAGATGGTTTTGAGGTTTTAGAAGAAATGAAAAAAATAGGTAAAGAAAAAATTCCTGTTATTGTTCTTTCCAATCTTGGTCAAGATTTAGATGTTGAAAAAGCCTTAAGTCTAGGAGCAAAAGATTATATTGTTAAAACAGAAATCCCTCTTTCTCAAGCTATAGAAAAAATAAAGAATTTTTTTAATTTTCAATAATCATTATGAAACTAAGCGAAGAGCAATTAAAAAAAATTACAGTTGATCAAGGTTTTATTAAAGAAAAAGATTTTTCAGAAGCAGTAAAAGAAGCAAAAGCAAAAAATAAAGATTTGGAGGAAGTCCTTATTGAAAGAAATCTAATTGAAGAAGAACAATTAGGTGAATTAATTGCTCAAGAATTAGGCTTTCCATTTGTTAATCTTAGAAAGGAAATAATTGATGAGGAACTTTTAAAAATTATTCCTGAAATAGTTAGCCGAAAACAAATGGCTGTTGTTTTTGCCAGAGATAAAGAAGGAATAAAATTGGCAACTCTTCATCCAGAAAATTTAGATTTTATTGTCAACCTTGAGAAAAAATTAGGAGAAAAAATTTTTCCTTATTATGCGACTAAAGGAGCAATAAATGATATTTTAGCAAAATATAAGAAACCGATTAAAGAAGAATTTGAAGAAATTGTTAAAAAAGGACTTGAAGAAATTGAGGTTTCAGTTAAAAAAGAATTACCAACAATAAAAATTATTGATTCAATTATTGAATATGGTTATCAAAACAAAGCTTCTGATATCCATATTGAACCACAAGAGACAAAAACAATTATTCGTTATCGGATTGATGGTGTTTTACACGATATTTTAGAATTACCAAAAGCTATCCATGATTTTCTTATTGCCAGAATAAAAATTTTAGCTCATTTACGAATCGATGAACATCGAGCAGCTCAAGATGGAAGATTCTCAAAGAAATTTGATGATGAGAAAGTTGATATTAGAGTTTCTATTGTTCCTATTACTAAAGGTGAGAAAGCAGTCTTAAGACTTCTTTCAGAAAAAATTAGACGTTTTAATCTAGAAGATTTAGGATTATCTGAAAATGATCTTCTGAAGGTAAGAAGAAATATTGAAAAACCATGGGGAATGATTTTAGCTACTGGACCAACTGGTTCAGGAAAAACAACTACTCTTTATGCAATCTTAAAAATATTAAATCGAAGAGAAGTTAATATTGCAACTATTGAAGATCCTGTTGAATATGATATTGAAGGTATTAATCAGATTCAGGTTGATCCAACAACAAACCTTACTTTTGCTGAAGGACTAAAAGCAATTGTTCGACAAGATCCTGATATTATAATGGTTGGCGAAATTCGAGATCATGAGACAGCTAATATTGCTACCAATGCTGCTTTAACTGGCCATCTTGTTCTTTCTACTTTTCATGCTAATGATGCACCATCTACCTTACCTCGATTGATCAATTTAGGAGTTGAACCATTTCTTCTTGCTTCAACAGTTAATTTAATTATTGCTCAAAGATTGGTTAGAAGAATCTGTCCAAAATGTATTACCTCTCGAGTTTTAAAAAAAGAAGAAATTTTAAAAACTATTATTGGTTTACCAGATGTTTTAGAGAAATTACTTTCTCTTTTTAAAACAAAAGAAAGTATAAGAGTCTATTTTGGTAAAGGTTGTCGACTCTGTCATGATTCAGGTTATTTAGGTCGAGTTGGTATTTTTGAAATTTTAGAAATGAGTGAACCAATTCGAGAATTAGTGATGAAAAGGGCTGATGCTTCTACTATAAGAAGAGAAGCAATTAATGAAAAAATGACAACAATGATTGATGATGGTTTAAATAAAGTTTTAGCTGGAATTACTACTTTAGATGAAATTTTAAAAGCAACAAGAGAGTAATAATCTTTTATGCTTATTGGAATTGATGCCTCACGAGCTAATTATCAAATTAAAACCGGCGTTGAGTGGTATGCCTATTATTTGATTCAAGAATTAAAGAAAATAACAGTTAATGATGGCAACCGCTATTTTTTATATACTGACAAAAAACTAATCGGTGATTTAGCAACTCTTCCTGAAAACTGGCAGGAGAAAGTTTTAGCTTGGCCATTTAAATATTTTTGGACATTAAAAAGATTATCTTTAGAAATTTTTAAAAATCCACCTGATGTCTTATTTGTTCCAAGTCATGTTTTTCCTTTAATTTTAGCTAAAAAAAATATTATTACTCTCCATGATTTATGTTTTGAAAGATTTCCTCAAGTTTATTCTTTCTTATCAAGAATTTATTTAAGATTAATGTATAAACGAGCAGCAAAATTAGCTGATAAAATTATCGTTCCTTCAGAATTTACAAAAAAAGAATTGATTGATCTTTATCAAGTAAAATCAGAAAAAATTGTTGTTATTTATATGGGTTATAATAAAATATTCAGACCAATAAAAGATAAAGAAAAAATTGGGAAAATTCTAAAAAAATACGGATTAAAAAAGCCATATCTTTTATTCTTCGGCAGATTGGAAAAAAAGAAAGGAGTTGATATACTTTTAAAAGCATTTCAAATTTTAGCTAATGAATTTTCCGATATCCATCTTGTTTTAGTTGGTCCTCAAGGTTATGGCTACAAAAACTTTAAATTTCAAATTTTACATTTTAAAAATATTAAAGAACTTGGCTATATAAAAAATGAAGAAGAAAGAGCTCTATTATATAACGGAGCGGAAGCATTTGTCTTTCCATCACTTTACGAAGGATTTGGAATGCCAATTCTTGAGGCAATGGCTTGTGCTTGTCCGGTTATTGCTTCTGATATTGAGCCAATTAGAGAAATTACAAAAATCAATTCAGCAATTTTAGTTCCACCAAACAATCCTGAAATTTTAGCTGAAAAAATTAAAGAGGTTTTAAAAAATCAGGAATTAAGAAATAATTTAATTGAAAATGGTTTAGAACAGGTTAAAAATTTTTCTTGGGAAAAATGTGCTAAAGAGACATTAAAAATTTTATTATCAATCTAAATATTTTTATGAAGTTTAATTGGCCAATTATCGGTCACAAAAATATTGTTAATTTTTTACAAAGAAGTATTACCAACAAAAAGATTGTTCATGCTTATCTTTTTTATGGTCCGGAAAATTTAGGTAAAAAGACAGTAGCAAAATATTTTGCCCTCTCTCTGATTTGTGAAAGAAAAGAAATTGACAATGTTCCATGTGGTAAATGTCAAAATTGTCAGAAATTTTTTAAGAATATTCATCCAGATATAATCTGGTTAAGGAAAGAAAATGATAAAAAGAATATCTCAATTGATCAAATTAGAGATTTAAAAGAAAAAATTTCTTTAACTAGCTTTACAAATTCATATAAAATTGTTATTATAGTCAATACCGAAGAAATGACAGGTGAGGCAGCAAATTCATTTTTAAAGATTTTAGAAGAACCTCCACCAAAAAACGTAATTATTCTTTTAGCAAATTCTTTAAAAAATATCCCTAAGACAATTATCTCTCGATGCCAATTGATAAAATTTTCTTTAGTTAGCAAAAAAGAAATTTTTGATTTTTTAATAAAAAAATATAAATTAAATAAAAAAGAAGCAGAAGAAATTTCAGCCCTTTCTTTCGGTCGACCAGGTAGAGCAATTAAATTTTTAGAAAATAAAGAAAGATTAAAAAATTATTTAGAAAGCCAAAAAAAATTAATAAAAATTATTAAAAGTAATCTTAACCAAAGACTAAAGATTGTTGAGGAAATTATAAAAGAAGAAAAAATTAAAGAAACGATTTTAAATTGGAAAGTTTTTTTTAGAGATCTGGTTCTTCTTAAGACAGAAAATAATGAATTTATAATAAACCTTTCATTTAAAAACAAATTAGATGATTTGACTAAAAAATTTTCTTTTGAAAAAATTATTCAGATAGAAAAAGAATTAGATAATTTTAACTTTTATATTGATCAAAATATAAATCTAAAACTTGCCTTAGATAATTTTGTTATTAATTTATAAATCTATGAAAAAGATCTTTTTAATCATTACTCTTATTCTCTCACTTGTTCTTCTGACTGGTCAAAGGT
Source organism: uncultured Patescibacteria group bacterium (assembly GCA_938030745.1). Lineage (GTDB taxonomy): Bacteria > Patescibacteriota > Patescibacteriia > UBA2591 > CALHIP01 > CALHIP01. Next base: position 43,565 of record CALHIP010000004.1, read on the forward strand.
GTGGTAGAGTTGAAAAAAAAGGAGTAGTCTCAACTGATGGCGGAATTTGGGTTTCTTTCGATAAAGGAGAAACATGGATCCAGAAGTCTTTAATGCCAACATTATCTGGAGTAAAGAATTTAAATGATTTAAATCTGAACCTTTTAGTTTTTGATCCTTCTGATCCTTCTACAATATATTGGGGAGCGCAAGAGGCCGGTCTTTTTGTTTCCTATGATGGAGCAAATTCATGGCAGGAGGTGACAAAACTTCCAAAAGCTCAAGTTAATGCTTTAGCTATTGATCCAAAAGCGCCAAACATTATTTATGCTGCTATTGGTAATCGAATCTTTAAAAGCGTTAATTGCTGTCGAACCTGGCAAGAAATTTATCTTGACATTCCAGGGGTGGCAATTAATACTTTAGCTATTGATCCTTTGAACTCAAAAAGAATTTTAGTTGGTCTAGCTGATGGTCGAGTTATAAAAAGTGAAGATGGGGGGATAAACTGGGCTCTTTTTCATGATTTTAAAACAAATATTAAAAGTATTTTCTTTAATCTGAGGGAACCAAAGATTGTTTATTTAGCAACTCAAACAGCTGGTCTTTATCGAAGTACTGACTCTGGAATAACTTGGAAAAAAATTGAAGAATTAGATAAATTTCCTGGTGCTAATGTTTTCTATTATGGATTTTTTGATGAGACAAAAAAAGATGCTTTATTTCTTTTAACTGATGCTGGCTTTTTACATTCTGATGAGGAAGCAAAAAATTGGCAAGATTATAAACTTTTAACACCACCAGGTCGAGTTAAAGTTCTTGCTTTTGCTGCTAATTTCAAAAATCCAAATGAGATTTATTATGTCACGGAAAATGCTTTTTATAAGTCAAATAACGGCGGTTTAACTTGGATAACAAAGAAATTACCAACAAGCAGAAAAGTTGTTTATTTAACAGTTCATCCTCAAAATCCAAATATCCTTTATTTAGGCACATTAAAGCCACCATCAAAATAAACTATGCCTTCCCTTATTGATTCTTACCAGGATGATTTTCAAAAAATCATTGAATCATTTAAAAGAGAAATTGCTTCCTTAAGAACTTCTCGGGCGAGTTCGGCATTGGTTGAAAATATTTTAGTTGAAGCTTATGGAACAAAGATGCTTCTTAAACAATTAGCTAATATTTCTGTTTTGGATGGAAAGACGATTATTATCGAACCGTGGGATAAAAACAATCTAAAACATATTGAAAAAGCATTTCAAGTTTCTGACTTAGGACTTACTCCTATTGTTGAGAATGATATAATTCGCATTTCTTTTCCTCCTTTGAATGAAGAAAGAAGAAAAGAACTGATTAAAATTCTTCATCAAAAAGCGGAATCAGCTCGAATTGAATTAAGAAGAATAAGAGATAAAATTAGAGAGGAAATCTTTAAAAAAGAAAAAGCAAAAGAAATTTCCGAGGATGAGAAATACCGTCTTTTTAAAGAACTTGATGAAAAAACAAGAAAAGTTGATCAACAGATTAAAGAACTGGCTGATAAAAAAGAACAAGAAATTTCCCAAATTTAAAATTTTCATAAAACTATGCTGACTATTTTAGCTGTTTTTCTTTCTTTAAGTACAATTATTTTTTTTCATGAATTTGGTCATTTTATATTTTCTCGATTAATCAAGATAAAAGTTGAAGAATTTGGTTTTGGTTATCCTCCAAGATTAGTTGGCTTGGTAAAATTAAAAAGGACAAAAAAATGGAAAATTTTTTTTGGCAAAGAAATACCAAAAGAAGAGACTGCTTCAACAATTTACTCCTTAAATCTTATACCTTTTGGCGGTTTCAATAAAATAAAAGGTGAGGAAGTATTTCAGGAAGAAAAAATAGAGCCTGATAGTTTTTATGCTAAAAGTTGGTGGCAGAGACTTCTTTCTTTAAGTGGTGGAATAGTTTTTAATATTATTTTGGCGATGATTCTTACTTCAATTGGTTTTAAAATTGGCATTCCAACAACAGAAAAAAATCTTTTAGAAAAAAATTTAAAAATAAAAGAAGTTGGGATTCAAATTATTTCTATTAAAAGAAACTCACCAGCTAATAGAGCGGGTTTAATTTTAGGTGATATTATTTTAAAAATTGATAATTATGAATTTAAAGAAGAGAAAGAAATGGTAGATTATATTGATAAAAAAGCCAATCAGGAAATTACTTTAAAGGTAAAAAGGGGAAGAAAAGAACTTGATTTTAAAGTGATTCCTAAACCAGCTCAAGAAGTTTTTTCTCCAGAAGAATTAGAAGGAAGAGAATTAAAAGGAGGAGTAATCGGTGTTTCATTAGCTAAAGTGAGAATTGTTTCTTATCCGCTTCATTTAGCTATTTTAAAAGGTATTAAAACAACTTTTATTACTTTTGCCAGAATAATTCAGGGAGTAGTTCTGGTTTTAAAAGAATTAGTTATCAAACAAAAGATGATTGGCGAAGCAGTTGGTGTAGTTGGTATTGCTACTTTTTTAGGTGAAGCCTATCAAGTAGGTTTTATTTATCTTTTACAGTTTGTTGCTTTAATTTCTTTAGCTATTGCTATAACTCAACTTATTCCTTTCCCTGCTCTTGATGGAGGAAGAATTATTTTTGTTTTAATTGAGGCGATTAGAAAAAAACCAATTGATAGAAAAATTGAAGCAATAGTTCATCAAATTGGCTTTACCATTCTCCTTCTTTTGTTAGTCTTTATTACTTATCGAGACTTAATGAGATTAGGAGAAAAAATATTTAAATAAAACTTTATGCGACAATCTAAAATTTTTCTTAAAACTTTACGTCAATTACCAAAAGAAGCTGAGACAATTAGTCATCAACTTTTAGTAAGAGGATTTTTTATTAACCAACTAACAACTGGAGTCTGGAATTTTCTACCTTTAGGTTGGCGAGTCCATCGAAAAATAGAAAATATTATTCGAGAGGAGATGAACAAAATTGGTGGTCAAGAAGTTTATTTACCAGTTTTACAACCAAAAGAAATTTGGCAAAAAACAGATCGCTGGGAAAAAATGGATCCACCACTTTTTAAATTGAAAGATCGACATAATAAAGATTTAGCTTTAGGTTCGACTCATGAAGAAGTAATTACTCTTTTAGCAAAAAAATTTATCCAATCTTATAAAGATTTACCTCTTGCTCTTTATCAAATTCAGGTTAAATTTAGAAATGAAATGAGATCAACTGGCGGATTACTCCGAACACGTGAATTTATTATGAAAGATTTGTACAGTTTTCATGCAACTAAAAAAGATTTAGATAAATATTATCAAAAAGTTTCAAAAGCTTATCAAAAAATTTATTCAAGATGCGAATTAAAGTCTATTCCCTTGGAAGCGTTTTCTGGAACAATTGGTGGCGAAGAGTCTCATGAGTTTTTAATTTTAGCTGATTCTGGTGAAGATAAAATTTTGATTTGTTCTAATTGCTCTTGGAAAAGTAAAGAAGAAAAAGTAGGAAAAATAGAAAAATGTCCAAAATGTGGCAAAAAATTGATTGAAAAAAGAGGAATTGAAGCTGGTCATATCTTTAAACTAGGAACAAAATATTCTTCTGCTTTTGATCTTTTTTATTTAGATAAAGATGGAAAAGAAAAATTAGTTGAAATGGGCTGTTATGGTATTGGTTTAGGTAGATTAATGGCAACAATTGTTGAGGTTCATCATGATAAAAATGGAATAATTTGGCCAGAAAGCGTTGCTCCATTTAAATATCATTTATTGGTTTTTGACCAAGATAACAAAAAAGTTAAAGATTTTGCTGATAAGGTTTATCAAAAATTAGTTAAAATAAACGAAGAGGTTCTTTATGATGATCGAGAGGTCTCTCCTGGTGTCAAACTTAAAGATGCAGATTTAATTGGCATCCCTTATCGATTAATTATTAGTAAAAAAACTGGTCAAAAAATTGAAGTTAAAAAGAGGGGTG
>CALHIP010000005.1 GCA_938030745.1 uncultured Patescibacteria group bacterium
GATATCGTGAGAACCAGCAGTAACAGTAATTGATTCACCAAAGGTTACGGTCTCTTCCCAATCAGGTGGCATATAAGGAACAGTATATTCTTGTAGATAATTCAACTCAGGGATTGAACATTTGACAACGATATCAAACTCCTCATAGACACCATAATTCTTTACCTTGCATTTTGGTACCAGTTTTGTTCCGGGTGCATAGCCACCAATTGGCTGGATAATCTCACTGATACCGACGTCTTTCCAATAGACAAAGAAGTCTTGTTTCAATGTATCATTACCGCGAATTTGGTCTTGTGCCCAATAGACAATACCAACTGCCCGATAATTGCCAACAGTTTCTGGTGTCCAAGTTGGATAGGTTAAAGTGGTTTCTCTATCAGGTTGTAAGAAAGCGACTGTCTTTGCTTGGTTATAAATTAGTTGACCCGCTTCGTTGTAAATTCGGAAAAAGGTTTGGAAGTTTAAAGCGGTGAAAGCACCGTAATTTTTAACTACCATTGTCGGTGTGAGTGGTAGACGAGGAACATCGCCAGCCGGTGAAACAATCTGTTTTACGCCAATATCCCTTACTTTATATCTAAAGCCATACCCACAGAAATCATCAATATACCATCCGGCATAGTTAATTACGTAATCACTACCAAAGTGGAATCTAATTTGGAAAGTATCGCCATTTCGTAAGCCTAAATTATTCAATGGGAATACTGCTGGATCCCAAGACATTTTAAAACCACTATAAGCCCTTTCACCACTGATTCCATTACCTGAATAAGTATATGGATAGGGATATCCGCCAATTGGGTCAATTATCTGCCAAGGACCTGTTCCTTTTCTAAATTTCACATTTCCACCATCCCAATAATCTTCTATCTGATACCAGTGATAGAAGGCCATTGTAATTTTTTCAGCATCAGTGACTTCAAACCAGATATTTGCCATATTGTGTAATTGCCAGTTCGCATTATTATCATAATAACCATCAATATTTGTTGCCCAAACATTTTGACCGGAATGGGCTTGGCTCGGACCGACAGTTGGAACTCCCCATTCCCAAGCGCCAGTTGCTGGAAGAGAAACAAACGCTCCATTATCACCTTCAAAATCCTTAATAAAGGAGGGAACCATGAATTGGCTCTCTAATTTATTATCTTCGGGAACTTCATCATCAGTATGGGTTGAACAAGAAGCAACCCAGAGATTAGGCGAAGAAGTCCACGGATCAAACTCAACTTCTGTCTCTTCACCAGCACCAAGGTTAGTAACCGATTTTGTTGAGGTATAATCACCAATTCTCATTGTCACATCAAAAGATACGGCAGTATCACCCAAATTCTTTACAATGGCTTTTGGTGTCACAACCATATCAGGTGGAATAATTCCGGTTGGTGCAGTAATCGCTATTGGCGCGACGTCAGAAATAAACCATCTACCAGCAATATGTAAATCTGCTGGAGAAGCATAGACACCGGAAATCCATCTCATCCAAAGACCATCAGGACCATTTAAACTATTTCCACCTGTGAAATTACTACCACCACAGTTCGTTGGTAAAGAAGGACCGGCAGACCAACTATTAGAAGCGATATCATAAACTTGAACATGATTATAAGGAGTCCAAACTACACAACCACCATAAGCAATAATCTTTCCGTTAGAAGCATTATAATGGACTCCAAGACCCTGTCTTCCATAAAGCATTGATGCGGCATAAGACCAACTACCGGTAGAAATCCGATAAACCGTCACTGTTGTAAGACCTGTCCAACCACCCAATCTAAAAATAGAATCGCCAACTTGAACCATTATAGAAGCGACTTGCTGTGTAGGACAGGTAGCACCAAGGGTATCCCAAGCATTGGCACTAATTGAATATCTCCACATCCTACCAGGAGCAGGAACATTGCCACCAGTGGCATAATAAATAGTATCACCAAAGGCAACTGCTGAGCCTAAATAATCAGGTATTGGCAAACTTGCTCTTAAACTCCAAGAATTAGTAGCGATTTTATATCTCTGTAAGGTATTAAGGAAACCACCTGCACCGGGGTTATAACCACCAATAGCATAAAGGGCAGTATCCTTTGCTGAATAGACAAGATAAGAATTAGAAATAGCAGTCGGACAAGTTGCTTTTTCGGTCCAAGTATTGGTTAATGGGTCATATTGATATAAGTTGTTTAGAGGACCACCGCTTCCACTTGTTCCGTCCCAACCACCAACAATCCAGAAATATCTTCCATCAGAGCATCCTTGTGAACGATAGGTTCCACCAGACCTTGGATAATTGGCTCGCCAAATCCAACCAAGACCAAGGTTTTGAGGAGAAGGAGGGGGTGGTGAATAGGTTTCTAATATTTCGCCTTTTTCTGGAATTGCCATTAGAGGATTTTCTGCGCTTTTGGGTAAAGCAAAAATTAATGCTACTCCTAAGATAATTATTAAAGTTAACTTACGCATCTTTCACCTCCATTATTTTATTAGGGGTGAAATAACTTTTATAGTTAACCAGCCACCCCTACTGGTTAACCATAGAACCTTTATTTGGGCATTTTGCCCAGTCCTCATTTGTATATATTATAACAAATTCTTAAAAAAAGTCAAGAGAAATTTTTATTTTTTTATTTTAATTTTTTCTTTATTTTTCAATGATTTAAAAATTTATTTTAAAATTTTTTAAATAAAAAGGTTAGGGGATTATTGAAAAAAAAAATTTTTTATTATATTATTTAATTAATGAAAAATATCTCTTTTCTATTTTTTATAATTTTCCTAATTTTCCTTGATTGTAAAAAAGAAAAGGCAATTATGAAAATTGGTAGGCGAGAAGTGGATTTTGAACTTTTGGATTATAAATTGAAAATTGATTATCTAAGAGGAAATAAAGAACCGGATACTATTTTAAATCTTTTATTTTTAATAGAAGAGATTTTAAATGAGGAGATTGGAAAAAGAGAAGGGTTAAAAATTGATAGAAAAATGTTAAAAGAAGAAAAAGAAAGGGTTGATAAAGAGACCTTTTTGCCAGAAATTTTGGAGAAAATTAAAAAAATTTATAAATCAGAAGAGGAATATTTAGAATATTTTATTAAACCACTAATTTTTAATCAACTTTTACAATGGAAATTTTATTTAGATACAATTTATCACTTAGAAGATTACAATTATATGAAGGGATTATTAAAAAGGATAAAAAGTAATGACACTTTGGTTGATACCAATTTGGTAAAAACCTTTATCTATAAACCAAAAAGGGAATCAATAGATTATTATTTAAATATTTATAAGGAAGATACCATTTTACAAGACCGATATACCTTTTTCATTGTTAAATGGGATAATGATAAAAAAAATGTTAAGTTTTATCGCAAAACTAAAAAGAAAGATTATTATAGTTGGTGGCGAGAAAAGGCATTAAAATTTAAGGTAAAAATATATAACAAAAGATATCGAGAGCTTTTAATCAAAAAAACTGAAGAGGATACCTTTTATTTAAAAATTTTTGGTATTAAAAAATAATTATCTTTTTAACTCCTTTCTTTTCTTTTATAAAGTAGATTCCCTTTTTCTCTATTTTCTTTACTCTATTACCAAGAACATCGTATAAAGATTGGGAATTTATCTTCTTTTGTTTGATAAGATTGTTAGAAGTTTTATCCTCTTTTATTCCGGAAGGTAATCGCTTTAAGATTGCTCCATTATCGCCGCAAACAAAAACTTCATTTTCATTTATCATCCAAAGAGCATTGATATTTCCTTTAAAAGGAATTGGTTCTAAATTCCAATTATTACCATCAGTGGTTTTTAAGAATGTTCCCATATCACCACCAGCATAACCAGTGTTATTAATGAAAAAGATAGCATTTAATTTTCTTCTTGCTGGTGTAGAGATAATACTCCAAGAAGAACCACCATTGGTTGTCTTATAAATCCTTCCTTCATTACCACAAGCAAAACCGGTTTGGCTATTTAAAAAATAAATGCTATAAACTGTAGAATCAAACTGCCTTGTCCAACTAATACCGCCGTTAGTTGTTTTATAAATTCCGTAAGAGCCACCGACAAAACCGGTGTTGGCATCTACAAAGAAGATAGTGAAATTTCTACCAGTACCAGCATTAGCGACACTTGACCAATTCCTTCCGCCATTAGTTGTTTTAATTACGCTTCCTCTATCACCGCAGGCATAGCCAATGGAACTTGTTGGAAAATGAATTGCGTATTTCGAAAAAGTATCTGGCGGAGTCATTGGCGGAGTTGCCCAACTATAACCACCATTAGTAGTATAAGAGACATAAAGAATGTTATCATGGGCATCGCCACAAGCGGCACCATTGGAAGTATTTACAAAATATAAGGCATTTACTTGCCAAGCCATATTACTCATATCCATTATTTCCCAATTTCTGCCACCATCATTTGTTCGCATGCCAGCAGGTTGAAGACCACCACAAACAAATCCGGTATTTTCATCAGGAAAACAAATGGAGGACCAATTATTATAGGCAATAACTCTTGTTAAAACTTGCCAAGTATTTCCACCATCAGTAGATTTTAAAATGGCTCCACCATCACCAGCAACAAAGATAAGATTTTCATTTAAGATAAAAATTTTATTTAGATTAACCGATACCGGCACTGATAAAGAAAGCCAAGTATTACCACCGTCGGTTGTTTTTCTTATTGTTCCGTTGTTGCCACAATAAAAGCCAAGATTGTTGTTTAAGAATTTGATAGATTTTATTTGATTAGTAGTGCCACTTGCTTTTGCTTGCCAAGTTAAACCACCATCGGTTGTTTTTCTTATTTGGCCATAATCACCGGCGACAAAACCGACATTGGAATTTTCAGGAAAATCGATAGTAAACCAATTTACATTTCCCGCGCCCGATAATAATACCCAACTATCACCACCATTGGTGGTTTTCAAAATTGTTCCATTATAGCCAGCAATATAGCCAATTGTGGCATTATTTGGTGAGAAAGAAACATCGTATAAAATTTGGGTTGTTCCGGAATTTTTAGAAGCGAAAGAGGTTCCACGATTAGTTGTTCGGTAAATTTTTCCATTATAACCACATAAAAATCCGGTGTCTGGGGTGGGGAAAACGATTGCTAAGAAATGGTTATAAGGAGTTATTTGTCTTCTTGTCCAAGTTTCGCCACCGTCTTCCGTTATTAAGATGGTGGCGCTGTCTGCAACAATAAATCCTTTATTTTCATTAATAAAATAAATATCGTTAAGATTCCGAGAAGTGGGAGAAGAGATTTTTAACCAAGTCTCGCCACCATCGGTTGTTTTTAAAATGGTGCCTACTTCGCCACAAACAATTCCCACATCTTGATTAAAAAACCAAACTCCCCGCAGATTCACTCCTGTCGGATAAGGATGAAGCCATTCCCATTCCTGAGAAAAAAGAAAAAGTGTAATTAAAAGGTTTAAAAAAATAACTTTCTTCATTTTTTTCCTCCTTATTTTAAAATAATAACTTTTCTAAACTCTTTATTATTTTCTACAAAATAGATTCCCTTTCTTAATTGTTCTTTTTTAATAACTCTGCCATTTGGTAAAAAATATTTTCCACTATTCCTATTGCTTAATTTTTTAATTATCTCTTTTTTATTTTCGGAAATATTTGGCGGTAGGTATCTTTTAATTATTCGGCCATTGGCACCACAAGCCCAACCAGTTTCTGAATTTATAAAAAAGATACTATAAAGAGGTTCAATAATATTTGTTGGTTCTCTTTCCCAATTTTCGCCACCATTAGTTGTTTTGTAAACTATTCCATTATAACCACAAACATAACCAATTTGAGAAGATAAGAAAGAGAGATTATATAAAGGATAAGGTACAATATTTATTTTTAAAAAATTATTACCACCATCGGTTGTTTTTAATACATAGCCAGAATCGCTTACGATGAAACCATTATTTTGATTTAAAAAGACTGTCTTATAGAGATAGGCTCGAGAATTGGCATTTAATTGAGTCCAATTATTTCCATAATCTGTTGTTTTAAAAACAGCACCACCTTCGCCAACAACAAAAGCATGGGAACCACCAAGCACAACACTAATCCCTTTTAAGACATAAGGAATAATTGGCGTAACCGATAGGAGGTCAAAATTTGCACCACCATTATAAGTTCTTAAAACTGTTGAGTTTTCGGCAGTTATAAACCCTGTTTCCGGAGAGACAAAATAAATATCATAAAGATCATAAGAAACACCAGTAGGAAGTATTAACCAATCTTCACCACCATTTGTGGTTTTAAATACTGTGCCATTTTGACCACAAACATAGCCAATTTGGGAATTTATAAAATAACAGGCATTTAACTGGATTGGTAAAGGAGAAGACAAAGAAAACCAGTTTTCACCACCATTAGTAGTTTTCAAGATAACACCATTTGCTCCTACCGCATAACCAATCAAAGTATTAACAAAATGGATATCAAATAAATTAACACTTGTGCCCGAAGGTTGAACAACCCAATCAGCAAAAAGAAGGGAAAGAAATAGAAGAAAAAAGATTTTTTTCATTGCTTCCTCCTTTTTAATAGATAATTCATAATAAAATTATAATGATATTTTTTATAATGTCAAACTTTATTTAGCATAATAGATTTGCCAATCCTTGTTTTTCTTTAAATATAAGGTTAATAAATCTTTGTAAAAGACTTCGT
>CALHIP010000006.1 GCA_938030745.1 uncultured Patescibacteria group bacterium
AGGTTCAGATTATGATTTAGCAAGGATTAATTTAGAGAATAATACAATTATTTTCCGCTCCTTCAACCCCGCAGACGGTGGCGATGGGATTGCTTTGAGTCGAGATGGTCGATATCTTTATTTAAATGTAAGTGAAAGAGACGAAATTATTATTGTTGATACTAACACTCTTTCAGAAGTAGGAAGAGTAGCCAGCTGTGATCGTCCCAGATGGGCAATAGGAGTCACTCCAGATAATCGATATCTTCTGGTTGGTTGTCCAGGAAGTAACTCTAATAACGTTTGTAAATATGAGATTTCTTACCTTTCTCCATATTTAACCCTCAAAAATTGTACTCCGTATATAGATGATGCAAGATATGATTTAGCCATTACCAATGATAAACAATATGCTATTGTTTCAGATAGTTCTTCTGATAAAATTCATAGAATTAACATCGATAATATGTCCATTTCATCAACTACTAGTTATGTTAATGATCCACGAGGTGTCTGTATCAAATAAAAATTATTTTTCTATAATTTAAAAACTTATGCCTGAAGAATTAAAACCAAAAGAAATAAAACCAGCTGAGCCAGTAAAAATTGCTTTACCAAAAGAATTTATTCGCAAAAAAAGCGGGATTCCAAAACTTTTAGCTTATGCTCTGATTATTTTATTTGTTTTTTTTGGCTTAAGTTTTCTTTTTGCCTATTTTGGTATTTTAAAATTAGGGAAAAAACAACTTTTAGTTAATCAACAAATTACTCAAGAAAGACAAACAAGAATTGAGGCTTCTTCAGTTTTTGATTCAGATGGTGATGGTTTGACTGACGAAGAGGAAAAAACTTTAGGAACAAATGTCAATTTGGTTGATTCGGATCAAGATGACCTTTTTGATTATGAAGAAGTAAAGGTTTATCAAACAGATCCATTAAATCCTGATACAGATAATGATGGTTATTCAGATGGCAATGAGGTTAAAGCAGGTTATAATCCAAAAGATCCAACAAAAGGTGCAAAACTTCTTGATTTATTAAAAGAAATAGAAAAGTCAAAATAAAATTTATGTTTGAAGAAAAAGAAAATTTAAAATCCGACCAGGAAACTCCAGAAGAAATTCATGTCATGCCTGACTATCTAAAAGAAAAGAAAAGACCTAAAATTTGGTTAGAAAAAAAGCCAAAGAAAAGTTTTCCTTTTTGGCTAATTTGGATTTTGATTAGTTTACCAATTATTGGTTTTGCTATTGTTTTTTATTTCCAGCCAAATCTAATTTTTTCCCTTTTTACTGAAAAAGAAAGGCCAAAATTAATTAATCAGCCAATTATTGTTAATCAACCAATTATTAATCAACCAGAAGTTCCCTCTCCTTCATTAGTTTCTCCAGAACAAACTATTAAAGCCGAATTAAAAAAAGACGATGAAATTATTCTTTCAGCTGAGCTCTATTTACCAGAAGGAGCATTAAAGAGTAATGAAAAATTAAATTTAACAATTGATCTTTTTGAAGGACCTGAGGAAAAATACAAAATTGTCGGTGGTCTAATTAAGACTTCTCCTTTGATTGAAATTTTAAAACCATTGAAATTAAAAATTTTTTATTCAGAAAAGGAAATAGAATCTTTTTGGGAAGATGATTTAAAGATTGGTTATTTAAGAGACAATTTCTGGCTGATTCTTCCAACAGAGATTGATATTGAAAATAATATTTTAACAACAGATCTTTCTTCACTTTATTCTGGAATATTTGCTCCTTTAGTTTTAAAAGAAAAAACTATAAGAACAAAAGAAACTCAGGAAATCGCGCCAGGAATTTTTTTTGCTGAAGATACTGATAATGATGGTTTAACTGATAAAGAAGAAGAGATCTTTAAAACTGATAAAAATAATCCTGATACTGATAATGATAGTTTCTCAGATGGTTCAGAGATAATTAATTTGTATAATCCATTAGAAGGAAGTGGAGCAAAATTAGCTGATTCTGGTTTAGTTAAAATTTATAGTAATGAAACCTTCAACTATTCTCTTTTTTATCCTGAACCATTTTTGCCAAAGATGATGCCTGAAAGTGAAGATAAAGAATTAATCATTTCTACTGAGACAGGTGAATTCTTCTCTTTAGTTGTTATTGATAATCCAGAAAAAATTTCTGTTGGAGATTGGTATAAAAAACAGGTCAAAGAATTAGAACCAGAGAAATTTAAAAAAACAACTGTTGATGGTTATGAAGCTGTTTGGAGTTTAGATGGTCTAACTTTATATTTTGGCAAAGAAGATAAAATCTTTGCTTTTACTTATAATATTGGTGCAGAAAAAAAAGCAAATTTCAAATCAACTTTCTTAATGATGATAAAAAGTTTTAGATTTCTATCAGAGTAAACTTATGCCATAAGATTGGTGGTTATGGTTGAAATTAATAATTTAACAAAAAATAAAATTCCAAAATTTTTTCTTGAAAAATTTATTAAAAAAATTTTAAAAAAATTAAAAATAAAAAAAGATCTCTCGGTTGCCTTCGTTAATGAAAAAGAAATTAAAAAACTTAATAAAAGATATCTTAAAAGAAATAGGGCAACCGATGTTTTATCTTTTCCTGGAGAAAATAAATTTTTAGGAGAAATTGTTATTTGCCTGCCACAAGCAAAAAAACAAGCAAAAAAAGAAAAACATCCACTAATTAAAGAAATAAAAATTTTAATTATCCACGGTATCCTCCATTTGATAGGTTTTGATCATCAAAAAGAAAAAGATAAAAAGAAAATGTTTGAAAAAGAAAAAGAATTATATGAAGTTTGTTGATTTTAACCTTCTTAAAAAAAGTTTTTCTGATGCAAAAAAAGGATTATTTTATAGTTTTCGTCATGAACAAAATTTTCGAATTGGAACAATTATTGGTCTAATAGTAATGATTTTTGCTTTTTATTTCCCCTTGTCAATTGGCCAAAAAGTTACTATTATTTTATTAATTGCTTTATTTTTGATTTTAGAACTTTTAAATTCAGTTTTAGAAAGAACAATTGACCTTTTAAAACCAAAGATAGATCCAGCAATTGGAATAATTAAACAGATGATGTCAGGGATTGTCTTGTTAGTTGTTATTTTTTCTGTTATCATTGGTCTGATTATCTTTATTCCTTATTTTATTTAAATTTATGAAAGAAAAATTTATTGTTGGTTTAGATTTAGGTTCTTCCCAGATAAAAACTGCTGTTGGTTTAGCTCAAGAAAAGGGAATTGAAATAGTTGCTGTAACTGAAGAATTATCTCAAGGAATAAATAAAGGATTAATTACTGATCTAGAAGAAACTGTTAGTTCTCTTTCCCGAGCCTTAGAAAAAACAGAAAAAATGATTGGTAGACCAATTAATAGTGCTTGTGTCGGTATTTCTGGTACCCATATTATTTCTCAAACCTCAAGAGGAGTTGTTGCTGTAAGTGATGCCCATGGCGAAATAAAAGAAGAAGATATCTCCAGAGTTTTAGAAGCAGCTCAAACAGTTGCTACTCCACCAAATTATGAGATTTTACATATTATTCCTCTTTCTTTTACTATTGATTCCCAACCAGGAATAAAAGATCCTTTAGGAATGACCGGTGTTCGCTTAGAAGTTGAGGCATTAGTTGTTGAGGGTCTTTCTAACCAGATCAAAAATTTTATTAAATGTTTAACTCGAACAGGATTATTAATTGATGATTTAGTTTTTTCTCCTTTAGCAACAGCAATTGCTGTTTTAGACTCAAAACAAAAAGAATTAGGAGTAGCAGTTTTAAATTTAGGAGCGACAACCTCAAGTTTAATCGTTTATGAGGAAGGTGATATTTTGATGGCTAAAATTTTACCAATTGGTTCAAGGCATATTACTTCTGATATTGCTATTGGTTTAAGAATTCCAATTGAGTTAGCTGAGTCAATTAAACTTCTTTACGGCTCAGCTATTCCAAATGAAATTTCAAAAGAAGAAAAAATAGATCTATCTGAATTAGATGAAAAAGAGAAAATTATTTTTTCTAAAAAACAAATAGCTGAAATTATTGAGGCAAGAGCAGAAGAAATTTTTAAATTAGCAGATAAAGAATTAAATTTAATAAAAAGAAGTGGTAAACTTCCAGCTGGAATTGTTTTAACTGGTGGTGGAGCAAAACTTTATGGATTAGATTCTTTAGCTAAGAAAGTTTTTAGGTTACCGGCATCAATTGGCTATCCAAAAAATGTTATCTTTTCTATTGAGAAAGCAAATGATCCAGCATTCTCAACAGCTATTGGTTTAGTTATCTGGGCAAAAGAATCAATTAGCAAAAAAGAAAAAAAACCTTCTATTTTAAAGAATTTTTTCAAAAATATTTTAAAAAAATTTTTAGTATGAAAAAGAAAGAGGCTAAAAAAGATATTTTAGTTGGAATTAAGGTTTTAGGAATTGGTGGTTCTGGTTCAAATATTGTTAATCGTATCTATCGTCAAAAAATTAAAGGAATTGAGTTTTTTGCTTTAAATACTGATCTTCAAGCTTTAAGAAAGATTAATGGACCAAAAAAGATTCAAATTGGCAAAAATATCTGTCATGGTTTAGGAACAGGAATGAATCCGGATCTAGGTAGACAAGCAGCTGAAGAGTCAAAAAGTGAAATTGAAGAGATATTAAAAGGAGCAGACCTAGTTTTTATTACTGGCGGATTTGGCGGTGGAACTTGTTCTGGAGCTGCTCCAGTTGTTGCTGAAATTTCAAAAAATTTAGGGATTTTAACTATTGCTGTCATTACTACTCCTTTTTCCTTTGAAGGAAAAATAAGGAAAGAGATTACTGAGACTGCTTTAGATGAGATAAAAAATAAAGTTGACAGCTTAATTGTTATTTCAAATGATCGTTTACTTTCTTTAGTTAACAAAGAAACTTCTCTTATTGATTCCTTTTCTTTATCTGATAATATTTTAAAAAATGCAATTTTAGGAATTTCCGATTTAATTATCTCACCTGGCTTAATCAATGTTGACTTTGCTGATATAAAGACTATAATGGAAAACTCTGGTCAGGCTTTAATAGGTATTGGTCATGGCTCAGGCGAGGAAAGAGCAGTTTTAGCAGCAAAAGAAGCATTGGAAAATCCTCTTTTAAGCTTAAGTTTAACTGGAGCAAAAAACATTCTTTTTTCTATCAAAGGTGGAAAAGATCTAACTCTTTACGAAGTTAATGAAGCAGCAAAAATTATTACTTCTAATGCTAATGAAGAAGCAAAAATAATTTTTGGTGCTATTATTGATGAAAATTTAAAAGATGAGGTAGAAATTGTGGTAATTGTTTCTGGCTTAACAAAAGAAGAAAAAAAAGAATTTATTCCTTTAGGCGAAATTCCTAAAGAAAGTCTCAAAGAGGTAGCCAAAGAAATAGAAGAAAAAACAAAAGAAGAAAAAGAGTTAGAAATCCCTGCTTTTTTAAGAAAGAAGATAAAATATTAAAAATATGAAAATAACCGAAGTAAAAAAAAGAGATGGTTCAATTGTCCCTTTTGAGCCAACAAAAATTCAAGAAGCAATTTTTAAAGCTTTAACAGCAACTGGTGAAGGTGATGGAAGAAAAGCAAAAAGATTGGCTAACAAGGTAATAAAAATTTTGACTCGCAGATTTAAAAAAGGTGAAATTCCCCATGTAGAACAGATTCAGGATATTGTCGAAGAAGTCTTAATTTTAGAAGGTTTGGTTGAAACAGCTAAAGCCTATATTTTGTATCGAGAACAAAGAAGAAGAATTAGAGAAACAGTAGCAATTGTTGATGAATCAACAGAGATGATTGATCGCTATATCCAAGAATTAGATTGGCAAGTTCAGGAAAATGCTAACATGACTTTTTCTTTACAAGGACTTAATCAATATGCAATCAAAGAAATAACAAAAAAATATTGGTTAAATAAAATTTATCCAAAAGAAATTAGAGAAGCAGCTTTAAACGAAGATTTTCATATCCACAATCTTGAAACACTTGCTTGTTATTGCATGGGTTGGGATCTTTACGATTTATTAGTTCGAGGATTTGGAGGTGTTCCTGGCAAATTGGAATCTCGACCAGCCAAACATTTCAAAACCGCTTTAGGTCAATTAGTTAATTTTTTATATACTCTTCAAGGTGAAAGTGCTGGCGCTCAAGCAGTTTCTAATTTCGATACGCTTTTAGCTCCTTTTATCAGATACGATAACTTGAATTATTTTCAAGTAAAACAGGCAATGCAAGAATTTTTACATAACTGCATGGTGCCAACAAGGGTTGGTTTTCAAACACCATTTATAAATGTTTCTTTAGATATTAAAGTTCCTGAATTTTACAAAAATCAACCAGTAATTATTGGTGGAAAACCACAAGATAAAACCTATGGCGAATTTCAAGAAGAAATGAATATGTTTATTCGAGCTTTCTATGAAGTTTTAATGGAAGGTGATGCAAAAGGAAGACCATTTACTTTTCCAATTCCAACAATTTCAATTACCAAAGACTTTGATTGGAATAACCCAGCTTTAGATCCATTATGGGAGGCAACGGCAAAATATGGTGTAAACTATTTTTCAAATTTCATTCAGTCAGATATGAAACCAGAAGATTTCAGAAGTATGTGTTGCCGACTTCGTTTAGATAATAAAGAACTTTACAAAAGGGGAGGTGGATTATTTGGTTCAGCACCTTTAACCGGAAGTATCGGTGTTGTCACTATCAATATGCCTCGGATTGGTTATCTTTCAAAAACAAAAAAAGAATTTTTTGAAAGATTAGGTTATTTAATGGATTTAGCAAAAAAAAGTTTAGAAATTAAAAGAAAAGCTTTAGAAAACTTTATGGAAAAGGGGCTTTATCCTTATTCAAGATATTATTTAGAACCAGTGAAAAAAATAAGAGGCTCTTATTTTGGAAATCATTTCTCTACTATTGGTCTGATGGGAATGAATGAAGCACTTTTGAATTTTATCGGCGAAAACATTGCTTCAAAAAGAGGAAGAAGATTTACTTTAGAGGTTTTAGATTTTATGAGAGAAAGATTAGTTAAATATCAAGAAGAAACTGGCAATTTATATAATCTTGAAGCTACTCCTGGTGAAGGAACAGCTTATCGTCAAGCAAAAATTGATAAAGAAAAATATCCAGATATTATTACTGCCGGAACGAAAGAAGTTCCTTATTATACAAACTCGACAATGCTTCCAGTAAATTTCACTGATGATATCTTTGAAGCTTTAGAACTTCAAGATGAGATTCAGTGTAAATATACTGGCGGTGTTGTTTTCCATGTTTTTTTAGGAGAGAAAATCTCTGATCCTCAAACAGCAAAGAATTTAGTTAAAAAAATTTTTGAGAATTTTAAATTACCATATATCACCCTTACCCCAACCTTTTCAATTTGTCCAACTCATGGCTATTTAGAGGGAGAACATTTTGAGTGTCCAAAATGTATTATTAAACAACCTTGTGAAGTTTATTCAAGAGTTGTTGGTTATTTAAGACCAGTTGGGCAATGGAATAAAGGAAAACAACAAGAATTTCATGATCGATTAGAGTTTAAATTAAAAGAAAAAGCTCCTAAAAAGCAAAAAATTGCTTCAAAATAATTCTTCAATATTTATTTGATTTTATTTAATGTGTTAACACAATAATTGTATGACTTGGCAGACAAAAGAAACAACAGAACTTTTCAAAGCAATTTTGAAATTAAAAACAGTTGAAGAAGCAGAAAAATTTTTTCGTGATTTATGTACTCTTCAGGAAATTTATGAAATGTCAAAGAGATGGCAGGCAGCAAAAATGATTGACCAAGGATTACCTTTTCGAGAAATTGCTGAAAAATTAAAAATGAGTACAACTACAATTGCCCGTGTTGCCCATTGGCTCCATTATGGTGAAGGAGGTTACCGCCTTATTTTAGAAAGGATGAAATAGAAAATGAAATAAATTTAATTTATAAATTGGTAGTGATTTATGTTTCATCTTGGCAATTTTATTTTGAGTAATATATTAATGTGTTAACACATTAAGGAATCTCTTTACATTTTTAAAAAAATTTAATAAAATAAAAAAAATGGTGACCGTGGTGTAGCAGTTAGCACAGGAGTCTGTGGAACTCTTAGCACGGGTGCAAATCCCGTCGGTCACCCATGATTTTTTATGGTTGGCAAAAGATTTCTTTAATTGAATGGCCAAACAAAATCTCAACAGTTTTGTTTGTTAGTGGCTGTAATTTTAAATGTCCATTTTGTTATAATCGTGACCTAGTTTTAAATTATGATAGATTACCAAAAATTTCTCAAAGAAAAATTTTAAATTTTTTAAAATTACGCCAAAGATTGATTGATGGAGTGATAATAACTGGTGGAGAACCATTATCAGGAGTAGCTAAAACAAAAAATTATTTTAATGATTTATTTAATTTTATTAAAAAAGTAAAAAAATTAGGATTAAAAATTGGTATAGAAACAAATGGTTCAGATCCAGAAATTTTAGAAAAATTGATTAAAGAAAAATTAATTGATTTTGTGGCGATGGATATAAAAGCGCCTCTTAATGCTAAATATGAAGAATTAACAGGTGTAAAAGTTGATTTAAATAAAATAAAAAAAAGTATTGAAATAATTAAAAATTCTGAAATAGATTATGAATTTAGAACAACAGTAGCACCACTTTTATCAGAAAAAGATATTTTAGAAATTGCTGAAGAACTAAAGACCGCAAAAAAATATGCTCTCCAAGTTTTCCAGCCAGTTGATACTTTGATTGAGCCAAGTTTAGCAAAAATGAGATTTCTTAATCGTAAAGAATTAGAAGAAATCAGTAAAAAAATAAAAGATAATTTTCAAAAATTTGAGATTAGAGGATGATCTAATAATATAATTTCCAACCTAAATTCAATTTATTTTTTTTCAAAATTTTACACAATCTTAAAATATTTTCAGCCATAATATCTAAATCTTTCATTCTCCAGCTTCCTTTATATCGGTTATCAAAAAAAGCAGCTCCAAAAGGTGGAGTTATCATTCCATTTTCATTGACAAAAGTTAATAAATAATTTGCAACCTCTTCTGATCCTGTTTCATCAGCAACTGTAACAATTCCTGCAACTTTACCTGCCAAAAGGAAGCCACTGTTTTCTAAACAAGTTAGTCTATCTAAAAAATTTTTCATTATTCCACTCACAGAGAACCAATAACTTGGTGAACCAAAAATTATTCCATCTGCTTTCAACAATATTTTATAAATCTCTTGCATATCATCTTTAACATTACAAGGATATTTACAACTTTTTGGATCATAACTATAGCAAGCTTTACATGGTTTTATTTTTTTATCAATCAAATCTATATAAATTACTTTAGCTCCATTTTCTTTACAACCTTTCAAAACTCTTTTGATAAGTTTTGCCGTATTTCCATTTTTTCTTGAAGAACCATTAATTCCTAAGATAAGAATTCTTCTTTTCATAAATTGACTTTAATAAATAGGTAGTGTAAAATGATTAATTATATTTTATCAAGAATTTTCAAATTTTGAAAGCAATTTTTTATTTTGATGTTGACAAGGTTTTATCAAAAAGTTTATAATCTTTTAAAGAAAATTCCAAAAGGGAAAATTACAACTTATCAATTATTGGCTAAAGCAGTTGGTAAGCCAAAGAATTGGCGACAAATTGCTAGAATTTTAGCTCATAATCCTTATCCAGGAAAATTTCCTTGTTATAAAGTAGTAAAATCAAATGGTGAGATTGGTGGTTATTTTTGTGGAATCAAAAAAAAGAAAAAACTTCTTCAAAAAGATGGGATAATAATAAAAAGAAATAAAATCCAAACTTTTAAAAAATATCTTTTCAAGTTTTAAATATGGAATACTTAAAAAATCCAAATCTTTTTCCTCAATTACCAAAATCAAAAAATAAAAATAAATCTAATTTTTCTCGTTATATTGTTTTAATTATTATTATTTCTTTTTTAGTTGGCTCAATTTCTGCTTTAGCTGTAAGTTTGATTATTAATAGTTTATATCCTAAAACATCATCAACAGTGGTTGAAAAAATTATTGAAAAACCTCAAACTGATCAATCTATTGAAAAAGAAAAAATAAAAATTATTGATGAAGAATCAGCAACAATAAAAGTTGTTGAAAAAGCTGCTCCAGCAGTAGTAAGTATTGTTGCGACTAAAGAAATTTCTCGTTATCTTTATGAATGGTCACCCTTGGAGGAATTTTTTAAAGAAGAATGGCCTTTTGAATTTAAATTTCCTAAACCAAAAAGAATTCCAGAAAAACAACAAATTGGTCGTGGAACCGGTTTTATTATTTCTTCTGATGGTTTAATTTTGACTAATAAACATGTGATTGATGAAAAAGATGCTGATTACTCAGTTATTACTAATGAAGGCAAAACTTTACCAGCTAAAGTTTTAGCTACTGATCCTTTTAATGATATAGCAATAATAAAAGTAGAGGGAAAAAATTTGCCAATTCTTCCTTTAGGTGATTCAGATCAAATAAAAATTGGTCAAACAGTTATTGCTATTGGCTTTGCTCTAGGAGAATTTAGAAATACCGTGACTAAAGGTGTTATTTCTGGAATTGGTCGGAAAATTGTTGCTGGAGGTGGAGGAAGAATTGAGGAATTAGAAAATGTTATTCAAACTGATGCAGCAATTAATCCAGGAAATTCTGGTGGACCACTTTTAAATCTAAGAGGCGAGGTAATTGGAATTAATACTGCTATGTCTTTAGAAGGACAACTTATTGGTTTTGCTATTCCTATTAATACAGCTAAATATGCTATTGAATCAGTTAAAAAATTTGGTAAAGTTGTCAGACCATTTTTAGGTATCAGATATATTATTATCAACGAGACAATTAAAAAAGCTAACAACCTTCCAGTTGATTATGGTGCTTTAATTGTAAAAGGTGAATCACCAACTGAGTTAGCTATTACTCCTGGTTCAGCTGCTGATAAAGCTGGATTGCAGGAAAACGATATTATTTTAGAATTAAATGGTCAAAAAATTACTCAAGAAAATCCATTAGCAAAAATGATTCAGAAATTTAAACCAGGTGATGAAATAACTTTAAAAGTTTTATCTAAAGGAAAAGAAAAAATAATAAAAGTAATTTTAGGAGAATACAAAGAATAAAATTAAAGAAGGGGTCCTAAGCTCCTGGCCAAAAATTATTACGTCTAACACGGCTGGTAAGCCGTTTAATTTTTATAAATTGGCTCAGGTAGCTTTGACCCCTTCATTTCATTTTTCCTTCCTCCTTTTTAATTCATTGCGGATGTTTTTTATCTTGTTTTTTCCTCATTTCCTTTTTTATTTATTTTTTCCATTACTTTAAAGAAACAACCAGGGTAGTCGCCACAAACGGGAATAGAAGAATAGCCTTTTGGCACGAAAGGATCGTGCCCAGGTATTTTTTTTGTTGCTTCTTGGCCACAACCGCCGACACATTTTGTGTTATTTTTGTTTATCATATTTTCCTCCTTTTTATTTTTTAATAAAAAAAATTAGCCGAGTTTTCCGGCTAATTTCTGCTTATTTTACAGCAAAACAAGCAGAAATCAGCCGTCTCGGCTAATGATAATTAAACCAGATCTATTTAATTTTCTTTGATTGTCCATATGGTAAAAATTATAACTTTTTAAAAGTCATTGTCAAGAAAAGTTATCCACACCCTTATTGAAACAACCTATTAAAATTTAATATTTGTCAAATTCATTAATATTGTTAAAATTAAAAACAGTTATGGAAAATTTAATTCAATACTTAGATGGTCCATACGATAAAAACAATGCGATTTTGTCTCTTCATGCTGGAGCTGGCGGAACAGATGCTCAAGATTGGACAGAAATGCTTTTAAGGATGTATCAGCGATTTGCCGAAAAAAAGAAATGGAAAGTTTTCTTAATTAATGAGTCAAGAGGAGGTGAGGCAGGAATTAAAAGTGCTACTTTAGAAATTGTTGGGCCCTATGCTTATGGTCTTTTGAAATCAGAAGCTGGTGTTCACCGTTTAGTTCGGATTTCACCTTTTGATGCTGAAAAAATGCGACACACTTCTTTTGCTTTAGTCGATGTTTTACCAGAAATTCCTGAACCAAAAATTGAAATCAAGGATAAGGATTTAAAAATAGAAACTTTCCGGGCTTCAGCTAAAGGAGGTCAAAATGTCCAAAAAGTTGAGACAGCAGTTAGAATAACTCATCTTCCAACAAAAATAACTGTGACTTGTCAGGCTGAAAGATCTCAGCATCAAAACAAGGAAAGAGCTTTAAAAATTTTAAAATCAAAATTATATCAATTTGAAAAAGCAAAAAAAGAAGAAGAAAAAGAAAAAATTCGTGGCCATGTTCCACCAGCTTCTTGGGGTTATCAAATTCGTTCTTATATTTTACATCCTTATAAAATGGTTAAAGACCATCGGACAAACTACAAAGAGGATGATCCACAAAAAGTTTTAGATGGTGAATTAGAAAAATTTATTGAAGCATATCTTAAAAAAAATGATTAAATCTCCTCAGGCTATTTTCCTTTTTTTAGTAATTCTCTTGTTAGTTGATTTTTTTGTTATTGGAAAAATTGATAAACTTTCGCGTCAAAAAATTGGTTATGGCTTTAATTATCCATTAGGAGCTAAAGAACAGCATTTACTTTATCAAAGATATGGCTGGCAAAGAATTATTTATAATTTTTCTCATTTTTTCCAATTCTGGTTATCTCCGCCACCAGGAAAAAGTTTTAAAAATCTAAATGAATTCCTTCATCTAGATATACCACCATCAACTTTAACCTTTAATATTCTCCATCTGTTTGCTTTTTTATTTTTTTCTCTAATCCTTCTTTATTTTTTTCGTTTACCTATCTGGTTAGTTTTTTTGATTGGTATTTTTTTTAATATCTTTCATGAATATGTTGCTGAAGGAATTTATATTGATCCCTCTTTTAATGATCTTTGGACTAATCTTTTAGGAATAATT
Organism: uncultured Patescibacteria group bacterium; assembly: GCA_938030745.1. Classification (GTDB taxonomy): domain Bacteria; phylum Patescibacteriota; class Patescibacteriia; order UBA2591; family CALHIP01; genus CALHIP01. The sequence continues at coordinate 12,959 of CALHIP010000006.1, forward strand.
TTTGGTTTACTTCTTTTTGAAATTATTCAATTACATAAATTCCGATCTAAAAAATGAAAGAATTAGCTAAACATAAAATTTTTCTTATCTTTTGTTTGGCTTTTATTGTTGGTATTAGCCTTGCTTCTTTTTTAAAAATTTCTTTTTTTATTTGTTATCTTATTTTTCTTATTGCTTTGCTTTTCTTATTTTTTGGTTGGAAAAACATAAAAATAGTGATAATAGGTTTTTCTTTGATTTTTATTATTTTCGGAATTTTAAGATACAATTTCAGTTTTCCTAAAAAGACACCAGAAAAAATTCATTTTTATAATAAAGAAAAAGTTGTTTTTGAAGGAATTGTTAAAAAAGTTGAAGAGAGATTTAAAATAACAGAATTGATAGTTGAAGCGAAAAGTTTGCTTTTAAATGAAAATTTTAAAAAAATCAAAGGTAAGGTTCTAGTTTTTGTTTCTTTGTATTCTTCATATCAATATGGTGATAGGTTAAAGATTAATTGTCAGCTTCTTGAACCAAGACCAATTGAAAGATTTGCCTATCATGAATATTTAGCTCGATACGATATTTATTCAATTTGTTTTCCAAAAGAAATTAAAATTTTAAAGAGAAATCAAGGAAATTTTATTGTTAGCCAAATTTTTAAAATTAAAGAAAAAATAAAACTGGCTATTGATCAAAATTTTACCGAACCAGAAGGAGCAGTTATTTCTGCTTTGCTTTTAGGAATAAAAAAAGAAGTACCACAGAAAATAAAAGAAGTTTTTTCAAAAACTGGTACTGGTCATATCTTAGCAGTTTCTGGTCTTCATGTTATGATTTTAACCAAAATTTTACTTATTTTTTTTATTTCTTTTTTCTCTATAAAAAGACAAAATGCTTTTTATTTAGTTTCTTTAGCCTTAATTTTTTATGTCATTTTAACCGGCGCTTCTGCTTCAGCAGTCAGGGCTGGAATTATGGGATTCTTATTAATTTTAGCTGAAAAAATTGGTCGAAAAAAAGAAAATATAAATTTGATTATTTTTACTGCTTCAATAATGCTTTTATTTAATCCAAAATTATTAAAATCTGATGCTGGTTTTCAACTCTCTTATCTTGGAATTTTGGGAATAAATTATTTAGAAGATTTTTTTTATCAAATTTTTAAATTTTTTCCTGAGAAGAAAATAAATATCCGTCGATTATTAGCCATGACTTTTTCAGCCCAAACTTTTGTTTTTCCTTTAGTTTTGTTTTATTGGGGTAATTTATCTTTAGGTGCGCCAATTGCTAATGTTTTAGTTTTAAGTATTTTATCTTATTTAATGGCTTTAAGTTTTTTGTTTGCTTTTGCTTCTTTAATTTTCTTTCCTTTAAGTAAAATTTTATTTTTTCCTGTTTGGTTGGTTTTATATTTTATAATTAAAATTTTAGAATTTTTTTCAAAAATTCCTTTCTTCTCAATTAATTTCGGCCAGATTAATTTTATTTTGGTCATTATTTTATATCTAGCTATTATCTATTTTATATTTATAATTAAAAAAAGACCCTCCCTTCCTATATAATTTTTCACGGCCGTAAAATTTTACATAGTATAATATTTATGATATAATTGATAGAATATGAAGAATAAACAGTCATTTAGTGAAAAATTGCTTTTGTTATTTGCTGATTTTTTAGATGTTTTTCGTCAACCAGTCACTTTATATTCTTTTAATCGGTGGCTTGAAAAAGATCCTCGTTATCGGCCGTTTAGAATTTGGTTGGAAAAATATTTTAAGAAGAGAAAAAAACAAAATTTTTATTCAACAATTTATCAATTAAAAAGAAGTGGAAATTTAAAAATAAAAATCACTAAAGATGGAAAGGGATATATCCTTACTCCGAAAGGTGAAAGAAAAATTTTAAAAATTAAAATTAAAAATTTAAAAAAGAAACTTGATCCTCAAAAATATTGGTTAATGGTTATTTTTGATATTCCAGAAAAAAGAAGAAAAGATAGAGACCTTTTTCGATCTCTCCTTTATAATTTAGGATTTCAAAAAATTCAACAAAGCGTTTGGGTCTCTCCTTACGATGTTTACAAAGAATTAAAAGAAGTAATTAAGAGATTGGGCATTAATCGTTATATTAAAATTCTAAAAGTTAAAGAATTAGGTGAAATTTAAACTATATAATTTTTCACGGCCGTTAAAAATTATATAGGAAGGATGAGTGAAAGAAATAAAAAAATAAGGCGGTTTAATTGGTTGATAATTTGTTTGGCTGGACTTTTACTTTTAGACTTATTTTTAATTAGTTATTTTTATTTTCAGAAAAAAAATTTTAGAATCATTTTCTTAGATGTCGGACAAGGTGATGCAATTTTAATTATTACCTCCTCTGGGAAAAACATTTTAATTGATGGCGGACCAGATAAAAGAATTATTTATAAACTTGACCAATATATTCCTTTTTATAAAAGAAAAATAGATTTGATGATCTTAACTCATCCTGATCCAGACCATTTAAATGGATTAGTTGAGGTTTTAAAAAGATATAAAGTTGATCAAGTTTTCTACAATGGCGTAAAAGATGAAAGTCTTATCTATTTAGAATTTTTAAAAATAATAGAAGAAAAAAAAATTAAAAAAGAAATTGTTTATTCAGAAAAGAATTTTATTTTTCAAGAAGGAAAGGAAAATGTTCAATTAGAAATTCTTTATCCAATTAGAGATTTGACTGGCAAAAGTTTTAAAAATGATAATGAAGCATCAATTGTTTTAAAATTAATTTTCGGAAAAATAAAGATCCTTTTAACTGGTGATGCAACAAAATCAGTAGAAAATGAATTAATTTCTTATAACCCAGCAAAATTAGAAGCTGAGATCTTAAAAGTTAGCCACCACGGAGCAAAAGATGCAACAAGTTTAGAATTTTTAGAAAAAATTAAACCAAATTATGCAATAATTTCAGTTGGCAAGAATCGTTTTGGTCATCCATCTTTAAGGGTTTTAAAAAATTTAGAAAAAATTGGCGCCAAAATCTTGCGAACCGATCAGTTAGGTGATATAATATTTGAAATTAATAACCATCAATTAAGATTAAAAACAAAAAAATAAATATGGATTTTCCTATTTTTAAAACAAAAATTGAAGGAATAAAACAGAGTTTTAATTTAAATGATCCAATTGAAAGAAAAAAATATTTTGAATTAAAAGCTGGTCAAGAAATTAAAAAATTAAGAAATTATCTCAAAAAGAATACTTTTGTTGCCTATCTTTTAGGGAAAAAAAATTCTGGTAAGGGTACCTACTCAAAGTTATTTATAGAAATTGTTGATCCTGAAAATGTTGCCCATTTTTCTGTTGGCGATGTAATAAGAGCTGTTGATCAAGAATATAAGGATCCAAAAAAAAGAGAGGATTTGATTAAATTTCTTAAGGCAAATTATCGAGGTTTTATTCCAATTGATAAAGCATTAGAAGAATTAGATAAAAGAAGCACCAAAAGTTTACTTTCAACAGAGTTTATTTTAGCTCTGATTAAAAGGGAAATTGCTAAATTAGGTAAAAAAGCACTTTTTATTGATGGTTTTCCTAGAGATATGGACCAAGTTTCTTACTCTTTATTTTTCAGAGATTTAATTGATTATCGAGAAGATCCAGATATTTTTATTTTAATTGATGTACCAGAAACAGTAATCAATGAAAGAATGAAAGGTCGTCGTGTTTGTCCAATTTGTCAAACACCAAGACATCTCTGGCTCTTACCGACAAAAGAAATTGGTTATGATGAAAAAAGGGATGAGTTTTATTTAATTTGTGATAATCCAAATTGTCAAAAAGCAAAGATGATTCCAAAAGAAGGAGATGAATTGGGAATAGACTCTATTAAAGATCGTTTAGAAAAAGATGGAAAAATTATTAGTCAAGCTCTTTCTTTATATGGTATTCCAAAAATTCTTTTAAGAAATACTGTTCCTGTTGAAGTTGCTCATCAATATATTGATGATTATGAAATTACACCAATTTATAATTATCATTGGGATAAAAAAAATAAAAAAGTAAAAATTATCGAAAAACCTTGGATTATCCCTGATGATAAAGGTGTGCCTTCTTATAGTTTGTTAGCTCCAGCGGTAACTCTTTCTTTAATTAAACAATTATGCCAAGTTCTTCAATTATAACTTAAAGATATTTTAAAATAGCAAAAAATATCCTTTCTAAAGCAGAGAAATTTGAAATGATAGCTAAAGCAAAAATAAGATAAGTAGTTAAAGAGAGATTAAAAATTCCTAAAAGCATTGAGAGAATAATTAAAATCACTCTTTCACCACGACCTGCTAAACTGAATTTTGATTTTTTTATTAAAAGACCCTTTTCTTTTTGAGCTGCTTTTGAATAAGTAGTTAAAAGTCCACCAAAAAGAGCAAGGAAAATCCAAACTGAAGAAGGGAAAATAAATTTTGGTAAAGGTAGAAAAAGAAAACCAAGTAAAACAATTCCTTCTACATAACGATCAACAATTGTATCAAGATAAGCACCGATTTTTGTCACTTTTTTTGTAGCTCGAGCAATTTTTCCATCAAGCCAGTCTAAAAGGGAAGCAATAATAAAAAATATACTTGCGAAAATTAATTTATTTTTTATCAAAAAAATAAAAGATAAAATAGCAAAAATTAAAGATGAAAGAGTAAAAATATTTGGTGAAATTCGAATTAATGAAAAATATCTATCAGTTTTTTTAGTTAATTTTTCAAAAATCTCTTTTTTCTCTTCAAGCATCGATAAATTTGATTATAATCAATCGGGGTGCGGAGAATTGAACTCCGACCATACCCACCCCAAGGGTACGTACTACCGTTATACTACACCCCGCTTTTATTTTAATTTCTTTGATAAAGTTTTTAAACATTTTGTACAAACTCTAATTCTTTTACCAGAAGGTAACTTTATCCATTGTAAATTAAGATATTGACGTTTCTTAGTGGCAATGTTAGAATAAGAACGAGATATTTTTATCTTTGTTTTTCTTTGACAGATTTGACAGATCCTTCCCATATTATTAAATTTAACATAATTTTAATATTTTTGCAATCAACTATGAATCTATTTTTTTTCTTTTTCATTATCATTCCTTCAGCAATTATTCATGAATATTTTCATGCCTGGAGTGCTAATAGTTTAGGTGATGATACAGCAAAAAATGCTGGCCGTTTAACTTTAAATCCTTTAGCCCATATTGATCTATTTGGAACAATTTTAATGCCTCTTTTCCTTTTTTTCTACAGTGGCGGAAGATTTCTTTTTGCTTATGCTAAGCCAGTTCCTTTCAATCCATATCTTTTGAAAAATCAAAAATATGGGCCAGCTTTAGTTGCTCTAGCTGGTCCTTTAGCCAATTTTCTTGTTGCCTTGATTCTTGGTTTAATTATTCGTTTTTTACCTTTTAGTTCTTTTGTCTATTTTCTTTCGATAGTTGTTTTTGCTAACCTCCTTTTAGCAGTTTTTAATTTAATGCCAATTCCACCACTTGATGGTTCAAGAATTCTTTTTTCTCTTTTACCTTCCTCTTTTAAGAAATATGAAATAATTTTGGAAAGAATGGGGTTTTTCTTGATTTTAATTTTCCTTTTTCTTATCTTTCCTCTTATTTTTTATCTTGTCTCTAAAATTTTCATTTTAATTGTCGGTCGATCATTCACTTTATAAAAGTTGACAAATAAAAATTTTTCTTTATAATAAATTATTTATATGTCTCCAACCATTGCCCAACTTGTTAAAAAAGGTAGAAAAAAAATAAAAAAGAAAAGTAAAGCACCTGCTTTACAAATGGTTTTAAATATCTTAAAAAGAAAGAAAAAAGAATTACCTAAGGGCTGTCCTTTTAAAAGGGGTGTTTGTATTAAAGTGACAACAATGACGCCAAAAAAACCAAATTCTGCTTTAAGAAAGATTGCTCGAGTTAGATTATCATCTGGTGAAGAGGTAACTGCTTATATTCCTGGAATTGGTCATAATCTTCAGGAGCACTCTGTTGTTTTGATCCGTGGTGGTCGAGTTAAAGATCTACCAGGTGTTAGATATCATATTGTCAGAGGTGTTTATGATGCAGCAGGTGTTGAAGGAAGAAAACAAGCAAGAAGTCGATATGGAGTTAAAAAAGAAAAATAAACTTATGCGTGGGAAAAGAGCTCCAAAAAGAAAAATTTTACCTGATCCAAAATATCAAAGCGAAAAAATCGCTAAATTTATTAATTATGTAATGAGAAAAGGAAAAAAAACTTTAGCCCAAAAAATTGTTTATCGAGCTTTTGAAATAATTAATAAAAAAACAAACCAAGATCCTTTAAAAATTTTTGAAAAAGCAATTGAAAATGCTTCACCAGAAATGGAAGTTAAGGCAAGAAGAATTGGTGGAGCAAATTATCAAATTCCTGTTCCAGTCAGAGAGGATAGAAAATTCACCTTAGCTTGTCGCTGGTTAATTGAAGCAGCTAGAGAAAAGAAGGGAAAGCCAATGGAAGAAAAATTAGCTGAAGAAATTTTAGAAGCTTTTAATAATCGTGGCTCCGCCATTAAGAAAAAAGAAGATTTACATAAAATAGCTGAAGCAAATAAAGCTTTTGCCTATTTTGCCCGATTTGTTAAATAAAGTATGAGAAGATATCCTTTAGAAAAAATAAGAAATATTGGTATTATTGCCCATATCGACGCTGGTAAAACAACAGTTACCGAGCGAATTTTGTATTATACTGGAAAAAAACATAAAGTTGGTGAGGTTCATTATGGAACAACAGATATGGATTGGATGGAGCTAGAAAAAGAACATGGAGTAACGATTACTTCTGCAGCAACAACTTGTTTTTGGCGAGATGCTCAAATCAATATTATTGATACACCAGGCCATATTGATTTCACTGCTGAGGTCCAGAGGTCATTAAGAGTCTTAGATGGCGCGGTTGTTGTTTTTGATGGTGTAGCTGGTGTTGAGCCACAATCAGAAACAGTTTGGCATCAGGCAGAAAAATTTAATGTTCCTCTTATTGCTTTTATTAATAAAATGGATAGAATAGGCGCAGATTTTTATTATTCATTAAAGACTATTCATGAGAGATTAACAAAAAATGCTTATCCAATCCAATTGCCAATTGGTGCTGAAGATGAATTTAAAGGAATAATTGATTTATTAAAAGAAAAAGCAATTATTTATTTAGATGAAATGGGAAAAGAAATTAAAGAAGAAGAAATACCTTCTGATTTAAAAGAAAAAGCTAAAGAATACCGTGAAAAACTGATTGAAGCAATTGTTGAACATGATGAAAAATTAATGGCTGATTATTTAGCTGGTAAAGAAATAAAAATAGAAGATTTAAAAAAGGTTTTAAGAAAAGCAACTGTTGAGGCAAAAATTGTTCCTGTTTTATGTGGTTCTGCTTTAAAAAACAAAGGTATTCAACTATTACTTGATGCAATTTATGATTTCCTTCCCTCTCCTTTAGAAGTTAAACCAATTGAAGGTTTTTGGATCAAATCAAACACAAGAGAGAAAATTATCAGGTATGCTTCTGATGACGAGCCTTTTACTGCTTTAGTTTTTAAAGTTGCTACAGATCCATTTGCTGGAACATTAAATTATTTTCGAGTTTATTCTGGAAAACTTAAACCCGGCTCCTATGTTTTAAATGCCAATACTGGCGAAAAAGAAAGAGTTAGCCGGATCTTAAGAATGCATGCTAATAAAAGAGAAGAACTTGAAGAAATTTACGCTGGAGAAATTGGAGCAACAGTTGGTTTAAAAAATACTTTAACTGGTCATACTATTTGTGATGAAAATTACCCAATTATTTTAGAGGAAATTAAATTTCCAGAGCCAGTTATTTCGGTGGCAATTGAACCAAAAACAAAGGCTGACCAGGAAAAAATGAGCTTGGTTTTATCAAAATTAGCCCAGGAAGATCCAACATTTAAAGTTAAGACAGATGAAGAGACACAACAAACAATTATTTCTGGAATGGGTGAATTTCATCTAGATATTTTAATTGAAAGAATGAAAAGGGAATTTGGTTTAGAAGTTAATGTTGGTAAACCGCAAGTTGCTTATAAAGAAACAATCACTGTTCCAGTTAAAGTTGAAGGAAAATATATTCATCAATCAGGTGGTCGTGGACAATATGGTCATTGTTGGCTCCGTTTAGAACCAGCAGAAAGAGGTAAGGGATTTGAGTTTATTGATGAAATTAGAGCTGGAATTATTCCAAAAGAATACATTCCTGCTATAAAAAAAGGAGTAATTGAAGCATTACAAGAAGGAGTTTTAGCTGGCTATCCAATTACTGATTTAAAAGTTGCTGTTTATGACGGTTCTTTCCATGAGGTTGATTCTTCAGAGCTTGCTTTCAAAATCGCAGCCTCAAGAGCAATTAAAGAAGGAGAAAAATTGGGAAAACCAACTCTGTTAGAACCGATTATGAAACTTGAAGTCATTGTTCCAGAAAAATTTCTTGGCGGAGTTATTGGTGATTTAAATTCAAAAAGAGCAAAAATTTTAGAAACAAGAACAAGGGGAGAGGTTAAAATTATTGATGCTTATGTACCTTTAGCAGAAATGTTTGGTTATGCAACAACTTTACGTTCATTAACCGAAGGAAGAGGTTCTTTTACAATGGAATTTTCCCATTATGAAGAGGTACCAAAAAATATTCAAGAAAAAATAATAGGAAATAAGCTTTAATAAATTTAAAATGGGTTGTGGATAAATCCTCCCTTGTTTTATCTTAATTTCTTGTTATAATTTACTTAAATTTATTTATAAGAAAAAAAATATGGCTGAAAGAGAAAAATTTGAAAGAGTAAAACCACATGTAAACGTCGGAACCATTGGTCATGTTGACCATGGTAAAACTACTTTAACTGCTGCTATTTTGAAATGCCTCAGATCAGCTGGTTTAAGGGCAGAAGATAAAAGTGTTGAACAGATAGATAGTGCACCAGAAGAAAGAGAAAGGGGTTTAACGATTAACATTGCCCATGTTGAGTATGAGTCGCCGAAAAGACATTATGCTCACATTGATTGTCCAGGACATGCTGACTATATTAAAAACATGATTACTGGCGCAGCTCAGATGGATGGCGCAATTTTGGTTGTCTCTGCTCCTGACGGAGCAATGCCTCAGACAAGAGAACATATTCTTTTGGCTCGCCAAGTTGGTGTTCCAGCAATTGTTGTTTTTCTTAATAAAGTTGATATGGTCGAAGATAAAGAATTGATTGACTTAGTTGAAGAAGAGGTCAGAGATTTATTAAAAAAATATGAATTTCCTAGTCAAGAAATTCCATTTATTCGCGGAAGTGCTTTAAAAGCTCTTGAATGTGGTTGTGGTAAAGAAGAATGTCAGTGGTGTGGTCCGATCCTAAAATTGGTTAATACTCTCGATTCCTATATTCCTGAGCCAAAAAGAGAAATTGATAAACCATTTTTGATGCCAATTGAAGACATCTTTTCTATTGAAGGTCGAGGAACAGTCGTAACTGGGAAAATTGAAAGAGGAACAATTCATTTAAATGAGGAGGTAGAAATTGTTGGTTTGAGACCAACCCAAAAAACTGTAGTAACTGGAATTGAAATGTTTAGAAAAACTTTAGAAGAAGGGCAGGCAGGAGATAATGCTGGTATTCTTTTAAGAGGAATTAAAAAAGAAGAGGTAGAAAGAGGGCAGGTTTTAGCCAAACCAGGAACAATTACACCCCACACTGAATTTGAAGCTGAAGTTTATGTTCTCACTAAAGAAGAAGGAGGCAGACACACTCCATTCTTTTCTGGCTATAAACCACAGTTTTACATTCGAACAACAGATGTTACAGGAGAGATAACCCTTCCTGAAAAAGTTGAGATGGCGATGCCAGGCGACACTCTTTCTTTAAAAATCAAACTGATTAAACCGGTTGCTCTTGAAGAAAAACAAAGATTCGCTATTCGTGAAGGTGGAAAAACTGTCGGTGCTGGTGTGGTGACAAAGATAATAAAATAGAATTTACTCAATCATTATAGTCAAGGACGTTTATTTTTTGATATGGTTAAAAAAAAAGAAATAAAGAAAGAGGAGTATCAGCCAAAAATTAGAATAAAACTAAAGGCTTACGATCATAAAATTATTGATCAAGCTTTAAAAACAATTTTTGAGGTAATAGAAAGAACAGGTGCAAAAATTTTTGGTCCTATTCCCTTACCAACTGAGAAAAAAAGATATACTGTTCTTCGTTCAACTTTTGTTCATAAAGATCATCGTGATCAGTTCGAAATGAGGATCCATAAAAGATTAATTGATATCGTTGATTTTACACCAAAAACGATCGAAGCCCTGACTGATCTTCACTTACCAGCTGGTGTTGATATCGAAATAAAAATGTAGAAAAAATAATTGATGAATATGAAAAATTTTTTAGTTATTTTTAAAATCTAAAAGAAATAATAAATTAAATTGCCTTGAAAAACTGGGCAAGGCCCAGTTTTTCATTAGAGAACAATAAGATGAAATTTATCTTAGGTAAAAAAATAGAAATGAGTCAAGTATTTAAAGATGATAAAGTAATTCCAGTCACATTAATTGAAGCTGGGCCATGTTTTGTTACCCAAATCAAAACTAAAGAAAAAGATAAATACAATGCAATCCAAATTGGATTCATTAAGAAAAAAGAGAAAAAAATAAAGAAGACTGAGAAAGGAAAAGGATTTAAGTATTTAAAAGAGTTCAAAGATGATGATATTTCTAAATATAAAGTCGGTCAAGAAATAAGAGTAGATATTTTCAAAATTGGTGAGAAAGTAAATGTCTCCGGTATCTCAAAAGGTAAGGGTTTTGCTGGAGTTGTTAAAAGATGGGGGTTTAAAGGAATGCCTGCCACTCATGGCACAAAGCATGATGCACGTCATCCTGGTTCAATTGGTGCGACTGCACCACAAAGAGTTTTAAAAGGTAAAAAAATGGCTGGTCGAATGGGTGGAAAAAGAGTAACAATTAAAAACCTAGAAGTAATTGAGGTTAATCCAGAAAAAAATTTACTTGTTTTAAAAGGTGCAGTTCCAGGAGCAAGAAATTCATTATTAGAAATAAAAAGTGTTAGTTAATAGATTATGAATATTGATGTTTATAATCAAGATGGTGAAAAAGTTGGAAAAACTAATGTTTCTTCAAAAGTTTTTGGTATTCAACCAAAACCAGAATTGATTCATTTTGTTGTTGTAGCAATCCTATCCAATTTAAGAAAACCATGGGCACACACAAAAACAAGAGGTGAAGTTCGAGGTGGTGGAAGAAAACCATGGCGACAAAAAGGAACTGGCCGAGCAAGGGCTGGCTCAATTCGTTCTCCTTTATGGCGTGGTGGAGGAGTTGTTTTTGGTCCGAGAAAAGAAAGAGTTTATAAAAAGAAAGTTAATAAGAAAGTTAAAAGATTAGCTTTGAAAATGGCTCTTTCTGATAAATTTTTAAATAAAAAAATAATTGTTTTAGATAAAATAGAGTTACCTAAAATAAAAACAAAAGAGATGGAAAAAATTTTAGAAAAATTATCAATTAAAAAGAATAAAACACTTCTTATTTTAGAAAAAAAAGATGATAAAATCTTTCTTTCTTCAAGGAATTTACCTTATCTTAAATTTAGTTTAGCCAATAATTTAAATTTAATTGATATTTTAAACGCTCAATATCTTTTAACTACAAAAGAAGGAATAAAAGAGATAGAAAAAACATATAAATAATTTATATGGATCCAAATCAAATTTTAATTAGGCCAATCATTACTGAAAAATCAACTCTTTTAGAAAAAGAGAATAAATATGTTTTTGAAGTTCATCCAAAGGCAAATAAAATTGAAATAAAAAAAGCATTTGAGAAAATTTATAAAGTTAAACCAATTAAGGTCAATATTATAAAATTAAAAGGAAAGCCAATTCGTTATGGGCGAACAAGTGGTCGAACAAAAAGTTGGAAAAAAGCAATCATTACTTTAAAAAAAGGAGAAAAGATTGATTTAACTACTGCCTAAAAATTAATTTATGCCTATAAAATTATACAAACCAACAACACCTTCTCGAAGAAAAGCTACGGTTTTAGATAGGAAAATTTTAACCCAAAAAGAACCGGAGAAATCTTTAACTTTTGGAAAAAAATCAAAAGCAGGAAGATCAAAAGGGAAAATAACAGTTCGCCATCGCGGCGGTGGAGCAAAAAGACTTTATCGCAAAATTGATTTTCGTCAAGATAAATTTGATATAAAAGGAAAAATAAAATCAATTGAGTATGATCCAAATCGTTCAGCTTTTATTGCTTTAGTTGTTTATCCTGATGGTGAAAAAAGATATATTTTAGCTCAGGAAGGTTTAAAGGTTGGTGATGAAATCCTTTCTTCAAAATCAAAAATAGAGATAAAAGTTGGGAATCGGATGCCATTAAAATTTATTCCATCAGGAACAATTGTTTCCAATGTTGAATTGTTTAAAGGAAAAGGTGGAGAAATAGCTCGTTCAGCTGGAAGTGGCGCTATTGTAATGGGTAATGAAAAAGGTTATACTCAACTTAAACTTCCTTCAGGTGAAATAAGATTGATTGATGAAGATTGTTTAGCTAGCATCGGTCAAATGAGCAATGTTGATCATTGGTTGATAAGATGGGGGAAAGCAGGTCGAAAAAGAAAATTAGGAATCAGACCATCAGTTCGAGGAAAAGCTATGAATCCAATAGATCATCCTCATGGTGGAGGCGAGGGTCATACTCCAATTGGTTTGGTTCATCCTAAAACTTTATGGGGAAAACCAGCCTTAGGAGTAAAAACAAGGAAGAAAAAGAAATGGAGTGATAGATTTATAATAAAAAGACGTAAATAAAATATGGCTCGAAGTTTAAAAAAAGGTCCCTTTGTTGACCAAAAATTATTGAAAAAAATCTCTAAATTTAAAAGTGGCCTGATTAATGAGATTAAGACCTATTCTCGGGATTCAATGATTATTCCAGAAATGGTTGGTTTAACAATTTATGTCCATCAAGGTAAAACTTTTGTTCCAGTCAAAATAAGGGAAGAAATGATTGGTCATCGATTAGGAGAATTTGCTCCAACAAGGAAATTTATTAAGCATGGCGGAAAGATGCAAAGAGAATTAGAAAAAAAAGCACAGGCCCAACAATAAACCTATGGAAGTAAAAGCAAAATTAAGATATTTAAGAATTGCTCCTTCAAAAGTTAGACCTGTTTTAGATCTTATTCGTGGTCTTGATGTTAATTCAGCTGAAACTCAGTTAATGTTTTTATCTAAAAAAGCTGCTCAACCTGTTTTAAAACTTTTAAATTCAGCAGTAGCTAATGCCTTAAATAATTATTCAATAAAAAAAGAAGACTTATATATTAAAGAAATTTTTGCTGATGAAGGGCCAACTTTATATCGATGGACACCTAAAGCATTTGGTCGAGCAGCACCGATTAGAAAGAGAAGTTCTCATTTAACTATTATTTTAGGAACAAAAAAGAAGGTTTTACCAAGAAAAGAAGAAGAGAAAATTCCTCAACCAGAAATTAAAAAAGAGGTGAAAATCTCTAAGGAAAAAGAAAAATTTACTGAAGAAAGAAAAAAAGCAAAAGAAGATCTTCGTCTTAAAAGAAAAGAAAGTTTTATAAAAAGAGTTTTTAGAAGAAAAGCAATTTAAAATTTGATATGGGGCAAAAAGTTAATCCGAAAATTTTAAGAATTCCTTATTTATCACAATGGCAATCAAAATGGTTTGCCAAACTTTCTTCATTTAGAAAAATTTTAAAAGAAGATCTTTTAATTAAAGAATTCTTAACTAAAAGACTTAAAAATGCTGGGATAGAAAAAATTGAGATTGAAAGAATAGGAGAACTTTTAAGAATTATTATCAGGACATCTAAACCAGGATTAGTAATTGGTAAAGGAGGGGTGGATGTAGAAAATTTAAAAAAAGAGATTGAAAATAAATTTTTAAAGAAAAAAGGAAATCTTGAAATTCAAGTTTTTGAAGTTTCTTCAGTTTATCTTTCTGCCCAGATTGTTTTAGAAAGCATAATTTCAGATTTAGAAAAAAGGATTCCATTTCGAAGAGTAGTAAAAAGAGCGATTGAGCAAGTAAAAAAAGCAGGCGCAAAAGGAGTAAAAATTGTTGTTAAAGGTAGACTTGATGGAGTAGAAATTGCTCGAAGTGAAAGATTTATTTGGGGGAAAATGCCACTTCATACTTTAAGAGCAGATATTGATTATGCTTCAGGAACAGCTTTTACTATTCATGGAACAATTGGTGTAAAAGTTTGGATTTATAAAGGAGATGTTTTTGTTGATAAATCAAAATAAAAATTTTTATGCTTTTACCAAAGAAAACAAAATATCAAAAAGCACAAAAAGGAAGAAAAAGATTTAAAGGAAAGGCTTCAGCAAGAACAGAAATTTCTTTTGGCGAATTTGGTTTAAAATCTTTAGAAACAAAATGGATTACTGATCGCCAAATCGAAGCAGCCAGACGGACTATTTCTAAATTTATTAAAAAAGGCGGAAAAATGTGGCTTCGAATTTTTCCTGATAAGCCAGTCACTGCTAAATCACCCGAAGTACCAATGGGTGGTGGAAAGGGAAGTGTTGATCATTGGGTAGCGCCAATTAAAAAAGGAACAATTATTTTTGAATTAGGTGGAGTTGATGAAGATATAGCTAAAGAGGCTTTTAGATTAGCTTCTTATAAATTACCAGTAAAAACAAAATTCGTAAAGAAAATATGAAAACATCAGAACTTTATCAAAAAACAAATGAAGAGCTTAAAAAATTACTCTCTGAGCAAAGAGAAAAACTCCGTTCTTTAAGGTTTGATGTTGCTCTAAAAAAAATCAAAAATGTTCGTGAGATAAGAAAGACAAAAAAAATAATTGCTAGAATATTAACAATACTTAATCAAAGAACAAAATTTAATCAATAAAAATATGAAAAGAAGATTTCAAGGTATAGTTGTCTCTGATAAAATGGATAAAACCATAGTTGTTAAAGTCGAAAGAATAAAAAAACACCCCAAATATAAGAAGAGATATAAAGTTTTTAAAAAATTTAAAGTTCACGATGAAAAAAATGAAGCGAAAGTTGGTGATAAAGTAATTTTTGAAGAATGTCGGCCACTCTCAAAAGAAAAAAGGTGGCGACTGATTGAAATTATTAAATAATATGGTTCAACATCGATCAATTTTAAATGTTGCTGACAATACAGGAGCAAAAAAGGTTATGGTCATTAGAGTTTTAGGAGGTTATAAAAAAAGATATGCCCGTTTAGGTGATATTGTTACTGTTGTTGTTAAAGAAGCGATTCCTCACAGTTTGGTTAAAAAAAGCGATATCTTACCAGCAGTTATTGTCAGAACAAAAAAAGAGAAAAGAAGAGATGATGGGACTTATATTCGATTTGATGATAATGCCTGTGTAATTATTGATAAAAAAACAAAGGAACCTAAAGGAACAAGAATTATTGGTCCAGTCGCTAAAGAGTTAAAAGATAAAGGTTTTTCAAAAATTATTTCTTTAGCTCCTGAAGTTGTTTAATTTATTAAAATATGGCAAAAATAAAAAAAGGCGATCTTGTTGAAATAATTATTGGAAAAGATAAAGGAAAAAGGGGAAGGGTTTTAAAGGTTTGGCCTAAGAAGAAAAAAATTATTGTCGAAGGATTAAATTTGGTTGTTAAACATATCAAACCAAGAAGAGAAGGAGAAAAAGGTCAGCGAATTAAAATTCCTGCTCCCCTTTATATTTCAAAAGTAATGCTTGTTTGTCCTCATTGTAAAAAACGAACAAGAGTTGGTTTTAAAATTTTTGAAACAAAAAAAGCAAGAATTTGTAAAAAATGTAAAGAGATAATTTCTTATGTCTAGATTAAAAGAATATTATAAAAAAGAGGTAATTCCAAAAATGAAAGAAATTTTTGGTTATAAAAATGATTTAGCTGTGCCAAAAATAGAAAAGATTGTTTTAAATATTGGTTTGGGAGATGCCTTAAAGAAAAAAGATCCAAAAATTATCGAATCTGCAAAAGAGACTTTAATAAAAATTACTGGTCAAAAACCAATTGAGACAAAAGCAAAAAAGTCAATTTCTGGATTTAAAATTAAAAAGGGCCAAATTGTTGGTCTTAAAGTCACTTTAAGAAAAGAAAAAATGTATGATTTCTTAGATAAATTAATTAATGTTGTTCTACCAAGAACACGTGATTTTCGTGGCATTCCTTTAACCTCTCTTGATTCAAAAGGAAATCTTTCCTTAGGATTAAAAGAGCAACTTGCTTTTCCAGAGATTACTGCTGAAGCAATAGAGAAAATTCATGGATTAGAAATAACAATTGTAACAACAGCAAAAGATAAAGAAAAAGGAATGACTTTATTAAAATTGTTTGGTCTTCCTTTTAGAAAAACATAGTATGACAACTAAAGCACAATATGCAAAATCATTAAAAAAGCCGAAATATAAAACAAGAATTGTAAGACGTTGTTGGCGTTGCGGAAGAAAAAAGGGCTATTTAAGGGATTTTGATCTTTGTCGAATCTGTTTTCGTGAACTTGCTTCAAGAGGAGAAATCCCTGGAATAAGAAAAGCATCGTGGTAAAATATGATAATAACTAATAAATTAAATTTTATGACTGATCCAATTGCTGATATGTTAACAAGAATAAGAAATGCCCTGGCAGTGAAAAAACCAGAGGTTTTGATTCCGTTCTCAAAAATTAAATATGCTTTAGCTAAAGTTTTAGAAAAAGAAAATCTGGTTGAGAAAGTAGAAAAAGTTTTCACTAAAATAAGGAAAAAAAAGAAAAAATTTGAAGAAATAAAAATAATTTTAAAATATCAAAATAATGAGCCAGTAATTAGAGAATTAAAAAGAATCTCTAAACCAGGTTGCCGAATCTATGCTCAAGCTAAAGAGCTTAGACCACAAAAATATAAAATTTCTATTCTCTCTACTTCTCGTGGGATAATGACTGATAGAGAGGCAAAAAAAAGAAAATTGGGTGGTGAAGTATTAGCCGAAATTTGGTAATTTTAAAAATATGTCTCGAATTGGTAAACAACCAATTGAAATTCCTGAAAATGTCGAAATAAAATTTGAAAACGATTTTATTATTGTTAAAGGTCCAAAAGGAGAATTAAAACAGAAAGTCCACCCATGCCTAATAATAGAAAAAAAAGATAATCTTATTAAATTAAGTGTTAAAAATCCAGAAAAGAAAAAAGAAAGAGCAATTTGGGGAACTTTCCAAAGAATTATTTCTTGGATGATTAAAGGTGTGACAAAAGGTTTTGAAAAAAAATTAGAATTAGTTGGCATTGGTTATCGGGCAACTGTTTCCGGTAATAAATTGATTCTTAATGTTGGTTTTTCTCATCCGGTTGAATTTAATTTACCAGAAGGAATAAAAGCAAAAGTTGAAAAAAATATTATAACTCTTGAAGGAATTGATAAATATTTAGTTGGTGAAACAGCTGCCCAAATTAGAAGAATAAGAAAACCAGAACCATATAAAGGTACTGGCATTAGATATTTTGGTGAGGTTATCAGAAGAAAACAAATTAAAAAAGCAGTTGCTTAATTTTCAGTCTCAATTTTATGGATTGGAAAAGAAAAAAAAGAGAATTACGTCGAAAAAGAGTTAGAGCAAAAATCTTTGGAACATCTGAAAGACCAAGACTTTCTGTTTATCGGAGTTTAAAGCATATCTATGCTCAAATTATCGATGATGAAAAGGGTCAAACTATTGTTGCTGCAAGTGATTTAGAATTAAATAAAAAAAATTTAGGTAAAAATAAAACTGATATTGCTTATGAAGTTGGTAAATTAATTGCTAAAAAAGCATTAAAAAAGAAAATTAAAAAAGTTGTTTTTGATCGAAATGGTTTTAAATATCATGGTCGAGTAAAAGCATTAGCTGAAGGAGCGAGAGAGGCTGGATTAATATTTTAAATTTAAAATTATGGTAGAAGAAGAATTTGAGCAAAGATTAGTTGATTTAGCTAGAGTAACAAGAGTTGTCGCCGGCGGGAAAAGACTTTCTTTTCGTGCTTGTGTTATTATTGGTAATAGAAATGGAAAAGTTGGTTATGGGGTTGCTAAAGGAAACGATGTTGCAATAGCAATGGAAAAAGCAGTTCGTCAGGCAAAGAAAAATATTATTGAAGCACCTATTGTTGATGAGACAATCCCTCATCCAATCAAACAAAAATTTAAAGCAGCAGAAATTATTTTAAGACCAGCTAAAAAAGGAAGAGGGATAAAAGCTGGTGGAGTAGTCAGAGTGATTTTAGAATTAGCTGGAATAAAAAACGCTACTGGTAAAATTTTAGGTTCAAGAAATAAAATCAATAATGTTAAAGCAACTTTTAAAGCATTAGAAAAATTGAAAAAATTTTATGATAGATTTATCTCATCTTAAACCATTCCAAAAGAAGAAAAAGAAGAAAAGAGTTGGTCGAGGTTTTTCTTCTGGTCATGGTCGATATTCTGGTCGAGGTCAGAAAGGGCAAAAAGCACGTTCAGGTGGAAAAAAAGGATTAAAATTAAAAGCCCTAAGAAAAATTTGGAAAAAAATTCCAAAAAAAGGTGGATTTAAAAGTAAGAAAGAAAAATTAATTATTGTCAATTTAGATCAAATAGAAAAAAAATTCAAAGAAAACGAAGAAGTAAATCCTTCCACTCTTTTTGCTAAAGGATTAATAAAAGATCCTAAAGAAAAAATTAAAATTTTAGCTCGAGGTAAGCTTTCAAAAAAATTGGTATTTAAAGTCCATAGCCTTTCAAAATCAGCTAAAGAGGCGATAAAAAAAGTAAAAGGTGAAATTGAAATTATTAAATAAATTATGACTCAAACTTGGGAAAAAATTAAAACAATTTGGCAAGATAAAGATTTAAGGAATGCTATTTTATATGTTTTATTAATGTTAGCTATTTTCCGTTTAGCAGCCCATATTCCTTTACCAGGGATAAATTTAGAAGCTTTAAAAACTTTTTTTGCCCAAAATCAAGTTTTTGGTCTTTTAAATATTTTATCTGGCGGAGCAATGGAAAGATTTTCCATTGTTGCTTTAGGTGTTGCTCCTTATATTACTGCTTCAATTATTTTCCAACTTTTGACAATGATTATTCCTTCGCTTGAAGCACTTTCAAAAGAAGGTTATGCTGGCTATCAAAAAATCAATCAATATACAAGAATTGCTACTGTTCCTTTAGCTGCTCTTCAGGCTTTCGGTCTTATTACTCTTTTACAAAGAACTGGCGAAGGAATTGTTACTTTGACTGGCTTTAAAGAGAAAATTTTAACAGTTGTTACCTTAACAGCAGGAACAATATTTTTAATGTGGTTAGGCGAATTAGTTTCTGAAAAAAAAGTTGGCAATGGTATTTCACTCTTGATTTTTGCTGGAATTGTTGCTGATCTACCAATTTCAATTCAAAGAACTTTGGCTACTTTTGAACCAGTCCAGATTATGAATTTAATTATTTTTGTCTTTTTAGGTATTATCACTGTAGCTGGGATAGTAACTTTAAATGAAGGTCAACGCCATATTCCAATCACTTATGCTCGTCGAATTCGGGGAATAAGAATGTATGGCGGAGCTGATACTTATTTACCATTGAAAGTTAATCAAGCTGGAATGATTCCAATTATTTTTGCTATCTCTTTAATTTTATTTCCACCTTTAGTAGGTCAGTTTTTATCTCAGATTAAAAACCAAGTGATTGCTTCTGGCGGAAAATTACTGATTAATCTTTTCCAAAATCAAATTTTTTATGGCTTTATATATTTTGTTTTAGTTGTCGTCTTTACCTATTTTTATACTTCAGTTATTTTCAAACCAGACCAGATTGCTGATCATTTACAAAAACAAGGTGGTTTTGTTCCAGGAGTTCGACCAGGAAAAAATACAGCTGAATATTTATCAAAAATTAGTTCTCGAATTATGCTAGCTGGTGCTCTTTCTTTAGGTCTGATTGCTATTTTACCATTAATTACTCAAGGTGTTTTAAAGATTACTACTTTAACTATTGGTGGTGCTTCTCTGTTGATTGTTGTTTCTGTTGTGATTGAGACGGTCAAACAAATTGAAGCGCAAATTGCAATGAGAGAATACGAAAAATAATAATATATGAAAAAATTAATTATTGGCATTACTGGTACCTTTTCTTCTGGTAAAGATACAGTTGCTGAATATTTAGCAAAAAAAGGGTTTTTTCATTTATCTTTATCTGATTTAGTAAGGGAAGAATGTCAAAAAAGAAAGCAATATACTTCTCGAGATGATTTAATTAAAGTAGCTAATGAATTGCGTCAAAATTATGGTCCAGGAATTTTAGCAAAAATAGCTAAAGAAAGAATAAAAGATAAAGAAAAAATTGTTATTTCCAGTATCAGAAATCCAGCTGAAGTTGAGGAATTAAAAAAAGAAGGCTGTTTTTTTCTTTTAGCAATTGATGCACCAATTAAACTCCGTTATCAAAGAGCAAAAAAAAGAGGAAGAATTGATGATACAGTAACCTTTGAAAAATTTAAAAAACAAGAAGAATTTGAAAGGAAGGGTAATCAATTCCAACAACAATTGGATAAAGTTATCTTGATGGCTGATTATACTATAATCAATGATAAAACATTAGAAGAACTCTATCAAAAGATCGATAAAATCTTAAATAAAATAGATAAAAATATATGAAAATAGCACTTATTGGTCCGCCTGCTTCCGGTAAAGGGACGCAAGCAGAATTATTATCGAAAGAATTAAAACTACCCTTGATTTCTACCGGCAATCTTTTTCGTTGGCAAATAAGAAGAAAAACAAAATTGGGAAAAATGATAGAAGAAATAGTTAATAGAGGAGATTTAGTTCCTGATGAAATTGTTAATAAAATAATTAAGAAAGAAACGAAAAATAAAAGAAATTTTATTTTAGATGGTTATCCAAGAAATCTTAATCAAGCAATTTTTTTAGATTCGATCACTTCTCTTGATTATGTTTTAGAAATCTGGATCTCTGATCAAGAAGCATTAAAACGTTTAACTTTAAGGCGAGTTTGTCAATGTGGCAAAACTTATCATTTAATTTATAATCCGCCAAAAAATGAAGAAATCTGCGATGAATGTGGTCGGACTCTTTTTATTAGAGAAGATGATCAAAAAGAAAAAGTTTTAAAAAGATTAGAAATTTATCATCAACAAACAAAACCACTGATAGATTTTTATCAGAAAAAAGGAATCTTAGTTAAAATTAATGGTGAACAGCCAATCAAAGATGTCTTTTCTGAGATTCTTATAAAATTAAAATTGAAAAAATAAAATCTATGGTTATTATTAAGACGGAAAAAGAAATAGAAAAAATGAAAAAGGGAGGATTAATTTTGGCTGAAATTCTGGAAAAATTAAAAAAAGCAGCTAAACCAGGATTTTCAACTACTCGATTAGAATTAATGGCTCGTGATTTAATTAAAGAAAAAAATGCTGAACCAGCATTTTTAGGTTATCAAAATAAAAAAAATCAAAAACCATTTCCAACTGCTTTATGTCTTTCTTTAAATTATGAATTAGTTCATACACCAAGTTTTCCTAATCGAATTTTAAAAGAAGGTGATTTAGTCTCTATTGATTGCGGTATCAAATATCAAGGACTTTTTACTGATATGGCTATCACTTTTGGTTTAGGAAAAATTTCTCCAGTTGCCAAAAAATTAATTAAAGTCACAAGAAAATCCTTAGAATTAGCGATAAAAAAAATTAAAGCTGGAATCTTTTGGGGAGATGTAGCAGAAACCATTCAGAAATTTATTGAAAAAAATGGTTTTTCAGTCATTCGTAATTTAACTGGTCACGGAATCGGTAGGAAACTTCACGAGGAACCTTCTTTACCAAATTTTGGTCAAGCTGGCCAAGGAACAAAATTGGAAGAGGGAATGACTTTAGCTATTGAACCAATGGTTGCTGTTGGTAGTTATGAGATAGAGACTTTATCTGATGGTTGGACAGTTGTGACTAAAGATCGAAGTCTTTGCGCCCATTTTGAAAATACGGTTCTTGTAACAAAAAAAGGAGCAATTGTTTTAACTAAAATATGAATTATCTTATTTTCTTTTTCTTATCTTTTTTTCTTTCAGTTTTTTTAACAAAACTTGTTCGTCGTTTTGCTTTAAAATATAAAATTTTAGATTATCCAGAAAAAGAACCGCAAAGGAAAATTCATCAAAAGCCAATTCCTTTACTTGGTGGTTTAGCTTTGTTTTTTAGTTTTTTTATAATTTTATTTTTTTCTTTAGCTATCGGTCTTTTAAAATTAGAAACTATAGTTTTTAAAAATTTGATTGGCTTTTTTTTAGCCAGTTTTGTTTTAATCATTGGTGGTTTTCTTGATGATCGTTATAATTTATCTCCATTAAAACAACTTCTTTTTTCTTTTTTAGCTATTTTAATTATTATTGCTTCAGGAATTGGAATAAAGTATATTAATAATCCTTTTGGTCAAGGTTTAATTTTCTTAGAGATAAAAAAA
Organism: uncultured Patescibacteria group bacterium; assembly: GCA_938030745.1. Lineage (GTDB taxonomy): Bacteria > Patescibacteriota > Patescibacteriia > UBA2591 > CALHIP01 > CALHIP01. The sequence goes on from CALHIP010000006.1 coordinate 35,480, forward strand.
ATTGAAATTTTAAGAATTGGAGGAATTCCTTATTATTTTACCTTTCCAGCTGACTTAATCACCTTTGTTTGGCTTCTTTTAATGATTTATGCTTTAAAACTCTTAGCTGGTCTTGATGGATTAGTTCCAGGTATTACTTCGATTGGTGCCTTAATGATTTTTTTTCTTTGTCTTTTAACAAAATTTTATCAACCCGATGTTGGAAGTTTAGCTATCATCTTAGCTGGTGCTTCATTAGGTTTTTTAATTTTTAATTTTCATCCAGCAAAAATTTTTTTAGGAACTTCAGGTGAGACCTTTTCCGGTTTTAGTTTGGGAGTTTTGGCTATTATTTCAGGTAGTAAAATTGCTACCTTATTACTTGTTGTTGGTATTCCAATTTTGGACATGATTTGGGTCATTTTAAGAAGAGTTTTCAAAGAAAAAAGATGGCCATTTTTAGCTGATAAAAAACATCTCCATTTCCGACTTTTAGATTTCGGTTTTTCCCATCCTGGAGCTGTCATTTTTCTTTGGTGTTTAGCTCTGATTTTTGGTTTAATTGGGATTATTTTTCCAACAACAAAAATTAAAGTCTTTGCTCTAGTTATTTTGACTCTTTTAATGATCGGCTTAGCTTTTTTTATAAAAAAAAGAAAACCTCCCTTAAAATAGCCAACTATACGATTTCGCGCGGCCGCGTAAAATCGTATAGTTGGGGTTGACAAGGTATTTAAGATTTGTCAATATCTTTTATTATGTTAGCAGTTATCAAAACTGGTGGAAAACAGTATCTAGTAAAAGAAGGAGATATTATTAAAATAGAAAAAATTAAAAAAGAGAAAGGAGAAGTTTTTAATTTTGATGAAATTTTGCTTTTAACTGATGAAAAAGGAGAAAAACTTGAGATAGGTCAGCCAATTTTAAAAAAAGTTAAAGTTAAAGCTGAAATTTTAGAGCAGGGGAAAGATAAAAAAATTTTGGTTGTCAAATATAAACCAAAAACTCGATATCGAAGGAAAAGAGGTTACCGTCATCCTTATACAAAGGTAAAAATTTTAGAGATTTTACATTAATTTACAATTCCTCCTCTTCTTCCGGTTCTATTTCAACTTTAGTAGCTAGATTTTTGAAACTGACTGAATTTTCGTCAAAAAATAATCTTACCATTCCTGTTGGACCATTTCTGTGTTTAGCAATATAAATTTCTGCGAGATGCCTTTCATTTTCAGGGCAATTTTTTATTCCTTTATCCATCACCTTCCGATAAATAAACATCACTACATCACTATCTTGCTCAAGCGAACCCGATTCTCTTAGATCAGCAAGTTTTGGAATTGCTGGTCCACTTCGGTGCTCAACTGCTCGAGAAAGCTGAGAAATAGCTAAAATTGGAATGTTTAATTCTCTAGCAATGCTTTTTAAAGAACGAGAGATTTCTGAAACTTCCTGGACTCGAGATTCTTTTGGTGTGACTCCTTCCATCAGTTGTAGATAATCGATGATAATTAAACCTAAGCCATGTTCTGCCTGAAGACGCCTTGCTTTTGTCCTTACCTCAACAACATTTAAAAGAGGTGATTCATCAATAAAAATTGGTGCTTCAGATAAAACATTCATCGCCTGGGCTAATTTTGAAAAATCACCATCATCAGAAGAAGAAAGATAGCCAGTTCTCATCTTCCATAAAGAAATACCAGCCTGAGCACAAAGAATTCGATCAACAACCTGATCACGGCTCATTTCTAAACAAAAAATAGCAACTGGAACTTTTGCTTGAACAGCAACATTTCGAGCTATATCTAAAGCTAAAGCACTTTTACCAACTGAAGGTCTGGCAGCTAAAATAATTAAATCTGATTTCTGTAACCCCCCTAACATATTGTCTAAATCAACAAAACCGGTTGGCAACCCCCGAAGTTTTCCTTTCTCCCGATGAAGTTCATCAATTCTTTCAAAAGTCTCAGTCAAAACATCTTTGATTGGAATAAATGTTTGTTTTAAATACCTCTGAGAGACAGAAAAAAGTTTTCTTTCTGCTTGATCTAAGATTTTTTCTATTTCTTCATCCTCTTTAAAAGCAAGTTCAGTAATTTCTGACGCTGCTTGGATTAATCTTCGAGCAGTTGCTTTTTTCCTAATAATTTCTGCATATGAAAGAAGGTGGGCAGCGGTTGGAACAGTATTGGCTAAACTAACTAAATAACTCCGACCACCAATTTCTTCTAATTTACCTTTTTCTTCTAATCGATTGGCTAAACTTAAAATATCAATCGGCTCATGCTTTTCAAATAATTCAATCATCGTCTGATAAATGATAGCATGAGCCTCCTTATAAAAATCTTCTGGCCTTAATAGATCTCCAACTTTAATAATTGCTTCTTTATCGATTAAAAGACAAGCTAAAAGTGCCTGTTCAGCTTCTAAATTTTGAGGTGGAATTTTTTCAAAAAAATTGGCCATACCAATTTAAATTATTATATTTTGAAAAAAAATCTTTTCAAGATATTTTTGCACATTTTATCCACTTATGGTATACTATTTTACTATGTTAAGAAAAGCAACAATCCATGGAGCAATTGTTTATTTTGAGGATAATGCTACCACTGGCGTTAATTATTTACTTTATGATCTTCAGTTTGAAGAAGCAGCTGTTTTTTTTCGCTATGCCAGGGCTCATGGTTCAGCTCAATTTGAAGATGATCATGAAAGGCAATTTACTTTGTTTTATAATTCTGATGGCACTTATTTACTTAAACGCCGTGGATAATTTTCAATTGCCCCCATAGCTCAATGGAAGAGCAACTGCCTTTTAAGCAGGAGATGAAGGTTCGATTCCTTCTGGGGGCAAACCAATGGCTAAAATTTATCAATTTCCTAAGGATTTTCTCTGGGGAGTATCAATTTCTTCTTATCAAACTGAGGGAAATAATTTTTACTCTGATTGGTATGCTTGGGAAAAACTTGGAAAAATAAAAGATGGATCAACTTCTGGTCTGGCTTGCGATTTTTATCATCTTTATCATCAAGATATTGATCTAGCAAAATCTTTAAATTTAAATGCCTTTCGGTTAAGTGTTGAATGGAGTCGGATTGAACCAGAAGAAGGCAAATTTAATCAAAAAGAAATAGATCATTATAAAAAAGTTTTAAATTATTTAAAAGAAAAAAACTTTAAAGTTTTTTTAACTTGCTGGCATTTTAGTCTGCCTTATTGGTTAGCAAAAAAAGGAGGTTTTGAGAATAAAGAAAATATTTTTTATTTTATAAGATTTGTTAAAAAAATTGTTTTTGATTTTTCTCATTTAGTTGATTTTTGGTTAACCCTTAATGAACCATTAATTTATGTTGCTTGCTCTTATCTTTTAGGTCTTTGGCCACCAGAGAAAAAAAATTTAATTTCTGCTTTAAAAGTCTTCTTTAATTTAGTTAAAGCTCACCAACAAAGTTATAAAATTATTCATCAAATTTTACCTCAGGCAAAGGTTGGTTTAGCAAATAATTTAGTTTATTTCAGAGTTGCAAAAAATAATTTTTTTGATAAAAAATTAACAAAAATTTTCCATTCTTTTTACAATTATATTTTTTATTCTTTGACAAAAAATACTCATGATTTCATTGGTTTAAATTACTACACCTCTCATCGAGTTGAATTTTTCAAAATTAAAGATCTAATTAAAAGAATGACTTCAGAAAATCCAGAGACAAGAGTTATTCATAAAGAGGTTCATCCAGAAGGATTATATTTTCTTTTAAAAGATTTAAAAAAATTTAATTTACCAATTTATATTACTGAGAATGGTATAGCTGATTCTACTGATCATCGACGTCGTCGTTTTATTTTACGTCATTTAAAATATTTATCTTTAGCAATAAAAGAAAAAGTGCCAGTAAAAGGCTATCTTTATTGGTCATTGATTGATAATTTTGAATGGCGAGAAGGTTTTAAACCAAGATTTGGTTTAGTAGCTATTGATTATGAAACTTTAAAAAGAAAACCAAGAAAAAGTGCTTTAATGTACTCAGAAATTTGTCAAAAAAATGCTTTAACTCAAGAAATAGTAGAAAAATATGATCCGGAAAGAATAAAAGAAATTTTTAATTTATAAACCTGTGGATAACTTTTTGACAAAATAATTTTTTTAAATATAATGAAGATATGATGAGGACAATCAAAAAATCTTATCAAAAGTTTCTGATTTTAGCTATTTTGATTTTATTTTTTGTTGGTTATTGGCTGATACCGCAGACTAAAGCAGCAACTATTACTGAAAGAGAAGTCAGAATTACTGATTCAAGACCTTCTCAAACAGGTGTGACTTATGATTTTCAAGGTGATACATCGAATTCTACTGTTAAATGTATTCGAATGAGATTTTGCACTTCAGCTGATACAGGTGGTTCTTGTACTATTCCAACAGGAATGGATACAACCTCAGCAACAAAAGTAACTACAGGTTGGAATGTTTTTAATCAAGCCAACTGGACTCTTGATAATAGCACCAATGGTGATTTAAAATTGACTTATGCTACTGGTGAAGCTGGTGGAGATGATTCTTCATGGGTAGTAGGTAATATTAAAAACCCATCAAACTCAGGAACTTATTATGTTTGGCTTAACACTTATAACAATACTGATTGCTCTACTGATCCAGTTGATAATGGAGTAGTTGCTTTTGCGATTGTTGAAGCAGTAACAGTTTCAGCTAAAGTTTTAGAGACCCTAACTTTTTCTGTTAATGGAGTAAGTGCTGATAATTGTCCGACAACTGGTGGAACAAAAAGAACATCAACAGCTACTACTGTTCCATTTGGTACTGTTGATCCTGATTCATTTTATGATTCTTGTCAAGATTTACGAGTTGGAACGAATGCTGGTAATGGTTACGATGTGACTGTTGGTGAAACTGATCAATTAAAAAGCGATTCTTATCAAATTAATGATGGTAACTGTGATGGCTCTTGTTCTGAAACAACTGCTGCTCCTTGGAGCAATCCTAATAACAATGGTTTTGGTTATTGTTTAAAAGATCAGCCAGGTTATGGTGATGCAGCCCAAACAGCTGACTCAAATTGGGGAACATATTATTGTGGAGCGACTACTCAGTATTTTAAGATTATTCCTGATACTGGTGAAAATGAACCAAGAGTAAATATTATGAAAAGTCTTGAACCAGTTTCTGATGATCGGATCTTTATTGGTTTTCGTTTAAGTGTTGACGCAGCTCAACCAGCTGGTAGTTATTCAACAACAATTGTTTACGTTGCTACTCCAAAATACTAATTAATTATGGCCATAAAAAAATTTTCTTTTATTATTTTATTTCTCTTCCTTCTTTTATTTTTTCCAATCCAATTATTTTCTTTCAGCATCACCATTTCACCTTTAATTTTTGATCTATCTGCCAATCCAGGTGATGTTTTAAAAAATAGTCTTAGGCTTTATAATCCAACTGATCAAACTATTAAGGTAGTAATGACTGTTGAAGATTTCAAACCAAAAGGTGAGGAAGGAAGCGTTGAAATTAGCAAATTAGAGCCAGAGATAGAGAAAATCTATTCTTTAGCCAAATGGGTAGAAATCAAACCTTCCGAATTTGAAATACCTCCCCGTCAAGAAAAATTTGTTGAATTTATTATCAATGTACCTAAAGAAGCTGAACCTGGTGGCAAATATGCTGCTTTAGTTGCTAATATTGGTGAAACAATTGCTTTAGAAGGAACAACTGGAGCAAAGGTTTTACAAAAAGTTGCTTCTTTGCTTTTAGTTTCTATTTCTGGTCCAGTTTATGAAAAATTATTAGTTTTAGAATTTAAAGGACCAAAATTTCAGGAGTATGGACCAATTAATTTTATTCTTCGTTTAGAAAATCAGGGTAATGTCCATCTAAGACCTAAAGGAACAGTTGCTATTACTAATTGGCAGAATAGAAAAGTTGCTGACTTAATTGTCCCTCAGCAGGCAGTTATGCCAAAAGCAAAGAGAATCATTAATATAAAATGGCCAAAGAAAAATTTAGTCGGTCGTTTTACTGCTACCCTAGTTGCAAGTTATGGTTCAACTAATGAACCTTTAAGTGCGGTTTGGACATTTTGGGTCTGGCCTATAAAATTAACGATTATAATTTTGATTGCTTTAATTTTAATTATCTATTTCTTCTATCGAACAAGAAAAAGATGGTTATTAGCGATAAGAGTTTTATTTAAAGGAGAAAAATCATAAAAGAAATACACATCTGGTTAAACGATAGAGTGTATTTCTTTTTTATTCTTGTTTTTATTTTAAAAAAGAGTTAAAATTTTTTATAATTTATGATTAAAATGATAAAAAGAAAAATAATTATTCTGACAATTATTTTTTTATTTATCTTTTTGATTCCTTGTCAAACTTTATCAGCAAATATTACCAATTCTGAAATTAGATTGTCGGATTCAAGACCCAACCAATCAAGTATTTATGATTTTGAAGGAGATCTTAGCGGCCAAGCAATTAAATGTATTTATGTTGATTTTTGTACAACTCCAGATGGAAATTGTTTCGGACCAACTGGTTTAACAACAACTGGAGCCGATAAAGCTAATTCTCAACTTTGGCATGGTTTTACTTATAATAATTGGATTTATACCAGTATTGATGCTAATACTTTTAAAATTACCAGCTTAATTGCTGATTCACCAGCAAATGATGCTTCTTGGGCAATTCAGAACATTATTAATCCAAATTCAACTGGAATTTATTTTGCTCGGATTAATACCTACGCTAACAATGATTGTACTGATTTAGTTGATAATGGCGTAGTTGGTTTTTATATTTCTGAAGGAGTTGGTGTTTTTGCTGTTGTTCCTGCCAGAGGAGGTGGTCCTACCTCTAATCCTGTTCCAACTCTTACTTCAATTAATCCTTCTTCAAAAATTGTTGGTTCAGATGGCTTTGTTATGACTTTAGAAGGCACCAATTTTATTCCAAGCTCTGTTGTTCGTTTTAATGGTTCTAATCGGCCAACCACTTATCTTAATCAAAATACTCTTTTAGCTGAAATTTCTGCCTCTGACTTAACAACAGCAGGTTATTTTAATATCACAGTTTTTAATCCTGGTCCTGGTGGTGGAGAATCAAATCCTTTAATTTTTACAGTCAATAATCCTTTACCAATTCTTGATTCAATTTCTCCTTCATCAAAAATTGTCGGCTCAGCAGGTTTTATTTTAACTGTTTATGGCAGTAATTTTGTTTCAAATTCTGTTGTTCGTTTTAATGGTTCAGATAGGATTACCTATTATTTTAATTCTAATCTTTTAAGAGCAGAAATCCCTTCTTCTGATTTAGAAAGAGCTGGCAATTTCTATATTACTGTTTTTAATCCTGGTCCAGGTGGTGGTGTTTCAGCACAAAGTCTTGTTTTTTCCGTTGTTTATCCTTTACCAATTCTTAATTCTATTTCTCCATCTTTTAAAACTGTTGGTTCAGATGGTTTTTTAATGACTTTAACTGGAACTAACTTTTTTCCTAATTCTGTTGTTCGCTTTAATGGTTCTAATCGCCAAACAATTTATCTTAATTCAGAGACTCTTCAAGCCCAAATTTTAGCTTCTGATTTAGAAGATGTTGGTAACTATCCTATTACTGTTTTTAATCCATCACCTGGTGGCGGTCAATCAAATGCTTTAATTTTTAGAGTTATTCCTGAAGAAATACCACCTGAAGAAATACCACCTGAAGAAATACTACCTGAAGAAATACTACCTGAAGAAAAACTACCTGAAGAAAAACTACCTGAGGAGAGACCACCTGAGGAGAGACTACCCGAAGAAAAACTACCCGAAGAAAAACCACCTGAAGAAAAACTACCTGAAGAAATACCAGAACCAATTATTTTAAAACCTCTTGATGGAACAATTACCAATCAACCAACAGTTTTGGTTCAAGGCCTAAGTTTAGCCAATCAATCAATCGATATTTTGCTTAATAAAGAAAAAGTAAAAACTGTTGTCTCAGATAATCAAGGAAAATTTGAATTAACTTTAAAATTAGAAGAAGGAATTTATGTGATTAATGCTGTTTTAAAAGGAAAAAAGTCAAAAGATGTTAAATTGACTATTGATTTAACTCCGCCTGAACCACCAAAACTTTTAAAAGTAAAAGTAATTAATCAGGAACCACTAATTGAAAAAATTAAAGCAACTATTTTGATTAAAGGTGAATGTTCAGCTGATACTGTTTCTCTTAAGATAGTTATTAATCATTCTGAATTTATTTTTGCTCCATTAAACCAAAAATGGGAAAGAAAATTTATCCCCGATCTTTCAGAAGGTGACTATCAAGTCTATGCTTTAGCTTATGATTTAGCTAATAATGAATCAAAACCTTCAAATATTTTGACTTTTAAAATTGGTATTACTCCAGTAAAAAAATTTATTGAAGAGACAATAAAA
>CALHIP010000007.1 GCA_938030745.1 uncultured Patescibacteria group bacterium
TTAGAAGAAAAAACAAAATCTGTTATTTGGCAGGTGGTTTTAGGATATAAAGAAAAAAGAAAAAGGGCTTTAGAAAAAAATAATTTGGAAAAAGAAAAGTTTAGAGATGAGCTTTATCAGATTAAAAAGAATGCCATTTTAAAAATTGAAGAATTGAAAAAAAAGACGATTGAAAATTTAAAAGAAAACGGAATTGAAGTTTTTGAAGCAAAAGACGCAAAAGAAGCAAGAGAGAAAATTAAAGAAATTTTAAAAGGCAAGAAAAAGATTGTTAAAGCAAAATCAAATGCTTTCAATGAAATTGAAGAGGAAGGATTTCTCTCTGATAAAGAATTAACTGAAACCGATTTAGGAGATTTTCTAATTCAGATTTTTCAAGAAAAAGAAATTCATCCGGTTTTACCTGCTTTGCATTTAACACCAGAGAAAATTTCTCAAAAAATAAAAGAAAAACTTGGCAAAGAAATTGAGCCAAAACCAGAAGCTATCACCAATTTTGTCAGAAATTTATTAAGAGAAAAAATTTCTCAAGCTGAAGCTGGGATTTCAGGAGCTAATGTTATAACTGCTGATGGTAGAATTTTAATTTTGGAAAATGAAGGCAATATCTCTTTAGTTTCTCGCTATCCCGATGTTCATATTATCATTTCTGGTTTTGAAAAAATTGTTTTAAATTTAGAAGATGCTTTAAAAATTATAAAAGCATCAGCTATCTGGGGGACAGGCCAGGATTTTCCAGTTTATATTTCAATAATTTCTGGTCCATCAAAAACAGCTGATATCCAAAATCAAACTGTTATTGGTGCTCAAGGAGCAAAAAAAGTTTATTTGATTTTATTAGATAATGGAAGAAGCAAAATTTTAAAAGAAGGTTTTGAGGAATTGTTATATTGTATCAATTGCGGAGCCTGCTTGAACTTTTGCCCGGTATTCCATCAAATTGGCAGGAATTATGGTAATAGATATTTGGGTTCAAAAGGAATAATTTTTGCTGGGCTTTCTGAAAATTTAAAAAAAGCAGTTGATTCTAATTGTTTTGCCTGTACTTTATGTTCAGCTTGTTTTGAAAATTGTCCTACAAAAATAAATTTGCCAGAATTAATGAAAAAACTTCGCTCATTTTTAGAAAAAGAAAATTTGCAGACAAAAGAAAATCAAGAAATGATTGAGAAAATTCGCCAGTTTGGCAATCCTTTTGGAAAAATAGAGAAAGGAAAAATTCCAAAAAAATTATATTGTTGTTGAATTAAAAAATTCTCTTTTTTGGAAGAAAGTGATATTTTTTCTTTTTATTTTCTTATGTCAGAAAAAATAAAAAAGGATTTAATTCGTTGCCGGCTTTGTCAAGAAATAAAAGAAGGGGTTTATTTAAAGAGTTATAATTTGAAAGTTTGTCTTAATTGCTTTTTGAATTTTTTTAAAAAAAGAGTAGAAAAAACTATTGAAAAATTTAAAATGTTTGACAAAAAAGAAAAAATTGCAGTAGCAATTTCTGGAGGCAAAGATTCTGTTGCTTTAGCAAAGGTTTTAAAAGATTTGGGTTATAACATAAATCTTTTTCATATTAATACTGGAATTGATGATGAAAATTATGCCGAAAATTCAGAAAAAGCAGTAAAAAAATTTGCTGAAAAAGAAAATCTTCCATTGAAAATTTTAAATTTAAAAGATGAGATTAAAATTGATATAAAATTAGCAGCCAAAATCTCAAAAAAAGAAATTTGTGGAGTTTGTGGAATGGTAAAAAGATATCTTTTAAATCGAGAAGTAAAAGATTTTGATGTTATAGTTACTGGTCATACTTTAGATGATGAGGCAGGATCGCTTTTGTCTTCTTTGATCTTTTGGAAAGAATTTATGAAAAGACAATGGCCTGTTTTAAAAGAAGAAGAAAGTCTTAAAAAGAGAGCAAAGCCATTAACTTTAGTTTTTGAAAAAGAGACAAAACTTTTTTGTGAAATTTTAAAACTTCCTTATAATCCTCAACCTTGTCCTTTAAGAGGAGGTCCTTATTTATTCTTTAAAAATTTTATTTATACTCTAGAAGAAGAGATGCCCTCTTCTGTTTTAAGTTTTTATAAAGGATTTCTTAAAAGGAAAAAAGAATTTAAATGGGAGGAAAAGAAAATAAAATTAGAGCCTTGTCAAAGATGTGGTTATTTAACCTCAGCTAAAATTTGTAGTTTTTGCCGTTTAAAAGAAAAAATATCTAATTTATTATAAAAAAAACCTCCAGCCGGAGAGGGATTTTTTTATTTTTTATTTTTATCCTCTCTTATTCTTTTTCGGTCTGGAGGACCTTTGCCGGCCAGAGGTTTCCTAAAGAGATAGACTGCTTACGCCAATAATTTAAGAATTTGTGTCTCGCGCCAGCCCATCTCTTTTTAGGAAAAAATTTTTTGACCTCCTTAAGGAAGAAACTTATTCTAAAATAAATTTAAAAAAAATTTAAAAATTTTGAAATTTTTGTCAAGAGAAATTTATCCACAATTAAATTTCTTTATTTTTATAATAAATCAATTTCGCTATTTCAGAAACGACAAAATAAATTATTACTATTGATAATATCCAAACCAGATGCTCTATTTTAGGTGGGATGAATCTAAATATTTTTTGACCGAAATTTGTAAATGGTAGAAATATTGTTAAAACAAAAATTATTATAGCTAAATAAATAATAATTCTGGCTGGTCTGCTTCCTTTGATAAAAAATGATTTAGTCCGGATAGAAAAAATTAAAACCAATTCGGTAAGGACACTGCCTATAAACCAATTTGTTTGTAAAACTTGAGGTGAAATATGGTAAAATAAACCAAACAAGATAAAGTCGAAAATAGTACTAATTGGGCCGAGAATTAGAGCTACAGTAACAATCTCTTTAACCTCATATTTTTTAGGAGATTTAAGTTCTTTTTTATCAACATGGTCAGTGGAGACAGAAATCATCGGTATATCAGAGAGAAGATTAACTAAAAGAATCTGGATCGGTAACATAGGTAAAAAATCAATCATTAAAGAGGCTAAAGCAACAGCGAAAAAATTGCCGAAATTGGCAGTCAAAGTATATTTGATATATTTAGTTGTGTTAGCAAATACTTGACGACCTTCTTTGATTCCATCAATAATTACTCCTAAATCATTTTCTAATAAAATAATATCAGCCGATTCACGAGCTATTTCAACCGCAGTATCAACAGCAAGTGAAACTCCAGCTATTTTTAAAGCTGGAGCATCATTTATCCCTTCACCTAAAAATCCAAGATTATATTTTTCTCGTAAGTGCTGAATAATATCAAATTTATCTTCTGGTGAAACTCTGGCAAAAACAGAATATTGAGCTAAATATTTTTCTTTCTCTTTTCTGTCAGCTTTCTGCCATTTTTCACCGGTAATCACTTCTTCAGCTGACTCAATCATTCCTACTTTTTTAGCTACTGCTCCAGCTACTTCCGGACTATCACCAGTGAGAATAATCAATCTTATTCCAAGTTCTTCGGCTTTTTTAATAACTTCAAAAGCGCTTTCTTTAATCGGATCAACAAAAGAAATGATACCAGAAAAAATTAAATCTTTTTTATTTTCTAATAAAGAAAGAGTTATATTTTCATCAATATTTTTAATTCTTTTTGAAGCTACAGCTAGCGCTCGATGACCTTCTTTTCCTTCTTTTTTTATCCAATTATTAATATTTTCTCTGTTTTTTTCATCAATATTTAAACATCGAGAAACAATTATTTCTGGTGCACCCCTTTCAATTAAAAGATATCCTTCTTCATCTCTTACTAAAACAACATTTTTTCTTAATGTTGGATCAAATGGAATTTCAGCAATTTTTTTGATTTTTAAAATTTTCTTTTTTTGTTCAAAATCTAATCCCTCTTCTAAGGCAATATCAAAAGGTTCAATTTTTTGTTTTAACTCAAAAGCAGATGATAAATTTGCTAACCAGATTGTTTCTTTAGGATTATCTGAATAAACATTGGCAATCTTTAATTTATTTTCTGTGAGTGTACCTGTTTTATCACTGCATAAGACTTCTATTCCACCTAAATCTTCAATAGCTGAGAGACGTTTAACAATCACCTTTTTCTTGATTAATCTTCTTGCACCTAAAGATAAAGAAAAAGTAGTGACTAATGGAAGTGCTTCTGGAATAACAGCAACAGTTAAGGCTACAGAAAAGACAATTAGATCTAAAACATTTGCTCCTTTCCGACCAAGTAATAAATGAATGATAAAGACAAATAATATTGTAAGACCGATCAATTTAATAATAAATTTAGAAAAACGAGCGATTCCCTTTTCAAAATCGCTTACTTTCACAGAGGTAATAGTAAGTTTGGCAATTTTCCCAAAAACAGTATTTTTTCCAGTTGCTAAAACTACAGCTTTAGCTTTACCTTTTAAAATACTAGTTCCTAAAAAAGCCAAATTTTCTGCTTGATAAATAGAGGTGGGAACTTCTTTTAAACTCTCTGTTTTCTTAAAGACTGGTATAGATTCACCAGTTAATACTGATTCGTCAATATTTAGATTGATTTGTTCAATTATTCTAACATCAGCTGGTACTCTATCTCCTGCTTCTAAAATAACAATATCACCAGGAACAATCTGGTCAGCAGGAATTCTTTCAATTTTTTCTTCACGAAGAACCTTTGTTTTTGGCAAAATGTATTTATTTAACATTTGGACAGTTTTCTCTGATTTATACTCCTGATAAAATCCAAGCCCAATATTGATGAGTAAAAAAAGAAAAATCATAATTGTATCAACTATTTCGCCTAAAGCTAGAGTGATACCCATTGCTCCAATCAAAAGATAAATAAATGCTGATTTAAACTGTCTTAAAAAAATATACCAGCCTGTTATTTCTTCCAGCTGGAATTTGTTATAACCAAATTTGTATAATCGTTGTTGGACCTCTTTTTTATCAAGACCTTTTTTAAGATCAGTTTTAAATTCAGAAATGATTTCAGAGATATTTTTTGTCGAATATTCAAAAATATTCATAAGAAATTTTTAAAATGGACCTGATGGGACTCGAACCCACAACCTCCTCGATGCCATCGAGGCGCGCTAACCAATTGCGCCACAGGCCCATTATTTAATGCCGGGAGGGAGATTCGCACTCCCACGACCCAAAACGGGTCACAGGTCCTCAGCCTGTTGTGTCTACTCTTCCACCATCCCGGCTTAATCTTTTATCTCTTTTAATTTCTTTTTTTGTCTTCTTAAATAATATAGTTTTGCCCTTCTTACTTTGAATTTTTTTAAAAGTTGTATCTTTGTAATTGTTGGTAAATGAATTGGATAGATTTTTTCAATACCAATTCCATCAGCACCAATTTTCCGAACTGTAAAAGTTGCACCAGGAGTATTTCCTCCACGACGAGCAATAACCATTCCTTCAAAAACAGAAATTCTTTCTTTTGGATTTCCTTTAGCATCTAATTCTTTAATTTTTTGATAGACACGGACAAACATGCCCGGTTTAATTTCTTGTGTTTTTATTTCGCTCATATTTTTTTAAAAAATTTTTAATTTTTTTAACTGCTTCCTTTTTTATCTTTTCAATGCCGGGTTTGTTATTGTCAATAAAAAGATTGTAAATTTTTCTTTCGTTAAGATTAATTCGATAAAGATTCCAATAACGTTTTTTATCCGCCTCATCTCTTTCTTTTATTTTTACCAAAGCTTCTTTAAAAGTCAAGTTATCTCTTTTAGCGATTCTTTTAGCTCTAATTCTTTTTTGACAATTAATAAAAACCCGACAATCAGCCCAATCACCAGCTACCCAACCAGCTAACCGACCAATTAAGACATACCCTCCTTTCATCGCCAATTTTAAAAGAGTTTTGTCCATTTCATAGTCTATTTCTTTTGGTCTAATAGTTGAAGCTTTGTAAATAGAGATTTTTCTTTGACGGGCAAATTTTCTTTCAATATCACCAGCACTGAAAATTTTTAATTTTAAACTTTTAGCAATTGCTTCAGCAATTGTATTTTTCCCAGAACCAGAAAGACCAGTTATGGTGATTGTCAGACCTTTTTTCTTAGTTGGTTTTTCAAATTTTTTTAGATATTTAATAAAAGTACCCACAAATTTACTCTGAATTTTTAATAATTTTTGCTAAGTAAGCAAAAGCCTCTTCTTTAGTTTTTATTTTTCCTGATAATTGTTTTTCTCTTAATTTTTCTAAAAGTTGACCAATTTTTGGGCCAGGTTTTAAGCCAAATTTTTCTATTATCTCATAACCATTTAAAAGTGGTCGAGGTACTTCTTTTTTTGACTGGAAAACTCTTCTTATTTCATTAATTCTTTTTTTCATTTGATAAAATTTAGAAAAATCTGGCCCCCTTCCTTCTAAAAAAGTAGCAGCAATATCAACAAAAGAAAGTTTTAATAAATCATCAGATGGATATTCTTGATTAAAGAAATATTTTTCAATTGTTGTTGTTTTCATTTTTGAAATATCACCAGCAATAAGGATCATATGATTTCTAACAAGCCAAGCAACCTTTTTTGGATCAATTCCAATTTTTTCTGGAGAAGAGAGTCTCAATCTTTGACAAATTTTCTCTGTTAGTTCAGCACCAACTAAATCATGTTCATCAAAACGAATTCGATCAACTCCATTTTTTTCTGGTATTTTGATAGTATAAGGTTTCCCTATGTCATGAAAAAGAGCAGATAAAATTAATTCTAAAGATGGAGGTTCTTTTTTAAATTCTTTTTCAAATTCTTTTGAAGAAAGTTTTTCTAAAGTTAGTCTTGTATGAGTCCAGACATCTCCTTCTGAATGGAATTCTTTTGGTTGTGGGCAACCTTTCATTTTTAAAATTTCTGGCATTATTTCCTGCCAAAGATTTACTTGATCATAAAGATCAAAAGTTTTAACCGGATCTGCTTTTAATGATTTAAGAAACTCTTTAGCAATGACTTCATAAGGGACAATTCTTTTTTCATCTATTTCTGGTTCAAGAGCTCGTCCACGTTCAATAAGTTTTGTTTCAATTTCTAAATCATTTAGATGAGAAATATTATTTTTAATTGCCTGCCAAGTTTTTTCTTCAATCTTAAAATTTAATTCAATGGAAAACCTAATTGCTCGAAGCATTCTTGAATAATCTTCTTTAAATCTTTCTTCAGGGTTACCAACTGCTTTAATAATTTTATTTTTTATATCCTTTAATCCTTTAAAAGGATCAACTAATTTCAAGATTTTGATCTCTTGATTTTTCGATACATCAAGTTTTAAAGCTATAGCATTAATTGTAAAATCTCTTCGAGATAAATCTTTTTCTATTGATAATTTAGGATTAGATTTTGCCTCAATATCTTTATAAGCTCCTGTACCAAAAGCATGTTCAGTTCTTGGTAAAGCAACATCAATTGGATTTGAAGGATCCCAATTTTTTGGTATAAATTTAAAAACACCAAATGCCTTACCGACTAAACTAACTTTGCCTAGGAAAGAAAGGAATTTTTCTAGATCTTGACTACTTATATTTCTAATTACAAAATCAAAATCTTTTGTTTCTCTGTTTAAAACTATATCTCTTGTTGCTCCACCAACCAAATAAACTTCTGAATTTTTAAATTCTTTTTTTAATTTTTCAAGCCAGGAAAAAGCAAACTTTTCTTTTTCTAAAATCTTTTTAAATTTTTCCTGGAGTTGATCTTCTTCTTTTCTTAAAAATTTTAAAACCATAACCAATCAATTTTAACAATTTTAATCACTAAACTCAAGAGAAAAAAATGGTAAAATTAAAGATATGAATTATCTTTTATCAAAAAAGATATTAATTGCTAGTAAAAATCCTGCCAAAATAAATGATTATAAAGAGGCATTTAAGGATTTAGGCTTTGAAATTGTTAGTTTAAATGATTTAAAAATCAAGCGAAAAATAAAAGAAGATGGTAAAACATTTGAAGAAAATGCAATAAAAAAAGCAAAATTTTATGGTCAATTGACTAAACTGCCGACAATAGCTGATGATAGTGGTTTAGAAATTGATTATCTTGGTGGTCAGCCTGGTGTAAAAACAAGAAGATGGCCAGGTTATGAAGCAACAGATAAAGAGTTAATTAACCTTGTTTTGGAAAAATTAAGAGGAGTTCCTCAAGAAAAAAGAAAGGCAAAATTAAAATCAGTTATTGCTTTATATATTCCTCAAAATAATATTTTTACTTTTTGTGGTGAAACAAAAGGTCTTATTCTTAAAAAACCAGTAAAAAAATTAATTCCTGGTTATCCTTTTCGTTCAATTTTTTATATTTTAAGATATAAAAAACCCTTTGCTTATTTAACAAAAAAAGAAGAAAAAAGAATTAGTCATCGTAAAAAGGCATTAAGAAAGCTAATAAGATTTTTAAAAAGTAATCTTTGATTCATAATTTGACAATTTTAAAAAGATTGCTATTTATATTAAAAAATTATGGAACTAAGAAAAATAAAACAAAATATTTATCTTTACTTAATTGCCAAGGCCCTTAACCATAAAATTACTCGGAGACTTCTTTTTAAACAATTAGATAAAAAACTTTATCATTCTATTGTTGAGGAAGGATCAAAAACCAATCTTAAAATGGTTCAAATAAAAAAATATCAATGGGTGAGAGCTTTATTGAAACAACTTCTTAAAAATTATGATAAAGGTTATATTTCTTCTTCGGTTGCTAAAAAAATTTTAGAGACTTTAGGACCTAATTTTTTTCCTGAGTTTTTATCAAAATTTCGGGAACCATTTATTAAAAAATATAAAGTTGATCCTCCAACTTTTATTGTTGTTTCGCCAACTCAAAAATGTAATTTAAAATGTACTGGATGTTATGCTGCTTCATCACCAGAATCTTTAGAAACATTAGATTTTAATGTTTTCGATAGAATCTTAAAAGAAAATCATGATATTTTTGGTTCAAGATTTGTTACCATTTCCGGTGGTGAGCCACTTTTGTATCAGAGTCAAGGAAAAACTCTTTTTGACATTTTTAAAAAATACAACGATACTTATTTTATTTTTTATACCAATGGAACTTTAATTACTAAAAAAATAGCTGAAAAATTGGCTGAACTTGGCAATGCTTCACCTCAAATTTCAGTTGAAGGATTAGAAAAAGAAACTGATGAAAGACGAGGAAAGGGAATATTTAAAAAAATTTTGAAGGTAATATCTATTTTAAGAGAGGTTGGTTTGCCATTTGTTATTTCTGTGACAGCGACAAAGAAAAATATTAAAACTCTTTTAAGTGATAAATTTTATGATTTTTGGTTTGAAAAACAAGGAGCAAGCTATATGTGGAACTTCCAATTGATGCCTATTGGTCGAGGTAAAGAGGTTTTTCAATTAATGCCAAGCCCAAAGGAAAGGGTAAAACTTTATCGAAAATGGGAAGAAGTGTTAGAAAAAGGTTATCCTGTGGCTGATTTCTGGAACTCTGGAGTTTTATCAGATGGATGTATTGCTTATGGAAGAGGTGGTGGTTATTTTTATATTGATTGGTCAGGTAATATCATGCCTTGTGTTTTTATTCCCTATTATGTAGATAATGTTTATGAGTTATATAAAAAAGGCAAAACATTAGCTGATGCTTTGTTTTCTGAATTTTTTAAAAGGGGCCGAGAATGGCAAAAAAAATATGGATTATCTCATTTAAAAAATCCAGAAAATTGGTTAATGCCTTGTTCTATTAGGGATAATTATCAATATTTTAGAGAATCAATTTTAACAGAAAATGCTAAAGGAGAAAATGAATTTGCTCAAGAAGCTAAAGACTCAAAAGAATATTTTGATGCTTTAGTTAAGTATGATAAAGAACTTAAAAGTCTTACTCAATCTATCTGGGAAAAAGAATATATAAAAAAAGATAAATCTAAATAAAAAAATGGGTGTGCGTGGATTCGAACCACGGACCTCATTCTTATCAGGAATGCGCTCTAACCAACTGAGCTACACACCCTTTTTTAATTTATGAAAGTTGACAACTAAAAAGTGATGGGAGAAGACGTTCAGCTAAAATTATAATCACAAAAATTGTGAGTCGACCTCTTTCTTACTCTATTGAGTAAGAAAGTTTAAAATGAGGTGGCTCCACCGACAGCTTCCGCTACCGGTGCCTTGTTACGACTTCGCCCCTCTCACCGGCCTTACCTTATTTCCACGAACGTGGACTTTCGGGTACTGCCGGCTCGCTTGGCGTGACGGGCGGTGAGTACAGGATCCGAGAACGTATTCACCGTGACATGGCTGATTCACGGTTACTAGCGATTCCGGCTTCATGAGGTCGAGTTGCAGACCTCAATCCGAACTGAGACCGGCTTTGATGGGATTTGCTCCGCCTTACGGCTTCGCGTCCCTTTGTACCGGCCATTGTACCACGTGTGTAGCCCAGGGCATAAAGGCCATGCTGATTTGACGTCATCCCCACCTTCCTCCGGTTCATCACCGGCAGTCTCTCTAGAGACCCTTAGGTAAAAACCTAAGGCAACTAGAGATAAGGGTTGCGCTCGTTTCCCCACTTAAGGGTACAGCTCACGCCACGAGCTGACGACAACCATGCAGCACCTGTCTAATCCTTGTCACGTAAAGTGACAGTCCCATCCTTTCGGATGAGGCATGAGGATTAGATGTCAAGCCCTGGTAAGGTTCCTCGCTTATCGTCGAATTAAACCACATGGTCCACCGCTTGTGCGGATCCCCGTCTATTCCTTTGAGTTTTAGCCTTGCGGCCGTACTCCCCAGGCGGGATGCTTAACGCGTTAGCTTATCTCATCGACACTGGAAGGGTCGACACTTCCAATGTCCAGCATCCATCGTTTACAGCGTGGACTACAAGGGTATCTAATCCTTTTTGCTCCCCACGCTTTCGTGCCTCAGCGTCAGGGCCGTTCTAGCAAGCTGCCTTCGCTTTTGGTGTTCCGTGCGATATCAACGGATTTTACCCCTCCACCGCACGTTCCACTTGCCTCTCCCGGCCTCTAGTTTAACAGTATTCTCGGCGGCCTTTGGGTTGAGCCCAAAGATTTAACCGAGAACTTGTTAAACCGCCTACGCACACTTTACGCCCAATAAATCCGGATAACGCTTGGGCCACTCGTCTTACCGCGGCTGCTGGCACGAGTTTAGCAGGCCCTTATTCCTGCGGTACCGTCATCGAGAAAAACTCGATTCGTCCCGCAGAAAAGAACTTTACACCCCGAAGGGCTTCTTCGTTCACGCAGCGTCGCTCCCTCAGGCTTTCGCCCATTGGGAAAGATTCTTGACTGCAGCCTCCCGTAGGAGTCGGGGCAGTGTCTCAGTCCCCGTGAGGCGGGCCAGACTCTCATCCCCGCTACCCGTCATAGCCTTGGTAGGCCATTACCCTACCAACTAGCTGATGGGCCATAGGCCGATCCTGAAGCGGAGAGTTTCCTCTCCTTTGGTCTTGCGACCACATCGGGAATTAGCCCTCCTTTCGGAGGGTTATGCCCGTCTTCAGGGTACGTAACCAGTGTGTTACTCACCCGTTTGCCGCTAATCCTATCAGAATTGCTTCTGATAGGACCGCACGACTTGCATGCCTTAGACACGCTGCCAGCGTTCATCCTGAGCCAGGATCAAACTCTCTTGAAAAACGTCTTCCCCATCACTTTTTAGTTGTCAACGAGCGAATTTTAAAATAAACGGCGGAAACCAACTAGATTTCCGCAACAATATTTTTAAAAATTGTTGGTTTCCTTACATCTGTTTGTTATAAATTTAATCCTATAAATATATTATAAAGGAGAAAATTCATTGTCAATTGTGGATAAGTTTTAAACTCTTTTTAACCTTTTCATTCTCCATTCTTTAATTTTTTGATGATTTCCAGACAATAAAACTTTTGGTACCTTTAACTTTTTTAGTTTACCAAATTTATCTTTGATTGTCAAGATTGCTGGTCGGGTATATTGCGGATATTCTTTCAAAATTTCAAATTTATCTTTAGTAGTAAAAGATTCTTCTTGTAAAGATTCTTCTCGGATTACACCAGGAATCAAACGAGTTACAGCATCAACAATAACCATTGCTGGCAATTCACCACCAGTTAAGACATAAGGTCCAATTGATATTTTTTCATCAACAAATTTTTCTACCCGAGCATCAATACCTTCGTAATGTCCACAAATTAAAATTAATTGATCAAGCTTTGAATATCGATATGCCAGTTTTTGATTAAATTGTTTACCATTTGGTGTTAAAAGAATAGTCTTTGAATTTTGAATTTTAAATTTTTTATTTTTTATTTTTTTTATTGCTTTATATATTGGTTCAACTTTAAGGATCATACCCGGTCCACCACCGTAAGGTTTGTCGTCTACTGTCTTATGTTTATCAGTTGCAAAATCCCGAAGATTATGAATTTTAATTTTGATTAGTTTTTTCTCTTTAGCTCTTTTAATTATTGAAGCATTAAAATAATTTTCAAAGACCTCAGGAAAAATAGTAATGATATCAAATCTAAGCATAAAAATAAAACAAATACAAAACCTTCCTCTTTTAAGAGGTTAAGTTGATAAATTGATTTTTAATTTGGTTAAATCTTTAGCTCTTCTGAGGTTGTTGTTTGTTTGGTTGGAACTTCAATTTTCAGATTAACTCTGGCTCTATTTTTTAACCCAACTAATCTCACCAAAGATCTGATTGCTTTTGCTGTTGCTCCACCTCGACCAATGACTTGACCAACATCAGCAGGATTAACTGAAAGGGTTAAAAGTACACCCATTTCATCAACAGTTCGAGTAATTTTAACATCCTCAGGATAATTAACTAAAGATTTAACAACAAATTCTAAGAATTCTTGATCTCTTGGTTTTGCTGCCATAAGATTTTCTTTTTGATCTTTAATTCAATAATCCAGTCTTTCGACCTTTCTTTTTTTCTAATTATACTCCAAAGACTGGTATTTTAACACAAAAAATTAGATACCTTTCTTTTTTTCTTTTGGTTCCTCAATTTTAAGATTAATCCTGGCGTTATTTTTTCGACCGATAATTTTCAAAAGTGTTCTGATGGCGCGGATAGTATTTCCTTTTCGACCAATGACTTGACCAACATCAGCAGGATTAATCTTTAAAGTCAAAAGTACACCCACTTCATCAACAGTTCGAGTAATTTTAACATCCTCAGGATAATTGACTAAAGATTTAACAATTTCTTCAATAAATTTCTCTTCCGTTGCTTTAACAGTCATAATATTTTTTTATCCAACCAGTCTGTGACCTTTCTCAAATCCTTGCGGATTTCAAGATTTTTTCAGACCGGAATTTAAAATATTATTTAATAATTTAAATTTTGTCAAGACTTATTTTCAGTTTGAGGAGTTTTTTCTTCAGTTGAATTTTCTTTTTTCTTTTTAATTTTTATTTTAATCTTTTTTCCAGTGATAATTTTTTCTTTAACTAATAAATTATAAACAGTTGGAGTAGTTTGAGCTCCTTTTTCTAACCAATATTTTATTCTTTCTGTTTTCAATCCAATTTCTTTAGTTCTTGGATTATAAAACCCAACATCTTCTTTAAAATCACCCCAAGGATCTTTTCTTTTATCAACAACAATTAGACGATAACTTGGTTGTTTTTTCTTACCACGCCGAGTGAGCTTAATTGTCAGCATAATTGATAAAATTAAAGGAAAATATACCATTTATTTTTTAAATGTCAAGCTTGATAAATCTTCTTGGTCCGACTTTAACAATCATTCCTTTTTTTATTTTTATCTCTTTCCGCCAATTCTTTTCAACTTTTCCATCAATTTTTACTGCACCCTGCTTAATTAATCTTCTCGCTTCTGATTTAGATGGAGCTAAGTTTATTTTGACTAAAAGATCTACCAATTGATAATTAGTAATTGGCAATTTAAATGTTGGAATTTTGCTTGGTAATTTTTTCTTTTGGAAAACTCTGTTGAATTCTTTTTCTGCTTCTTTGGCTTTTTCCTGACCATGATAAATTTTAACGATCTCAAAAGCTAGTTTTGCTTTAAAATCTCGCGGATTAGCACCCCTTTTCATTTCTTCTTCTATCTGATGAATTTCTGAAAGAGGAACATCAGTTGCTAAGATAAAATATTTAATAATCAAATTATCAGGAAGAGACATTATTTTACCAAACATATCATTTGGTTCAAAATCAATGCCAATATAATTGTGATAACTTTTGCTCATTTTTCTTTTTCCATCTAGACCTTCGAGAAGAAACATTGTCATTATATCCTGTGGTTTCTGACCAAATTTTTCTTGTAATTCTCTTCCCATTAACATATTCAATAATTGATCTTGACCACCAATTTCAAGATCTGATTTTAAAACAACTGAGTCATATCCTTGAAGAAGAGGATAAAAAATTTCGCTTAATCTTAAAGGTAAATTTTTTTTAAAACGAGCTTTAAAATCTTCTCTTTCTAAAATCCGATTGACAGTGACCATTGAAAGAAGGGAAAAAAAATCAGCAGGTTTCATCTTGTTATACCATTCTGAGTTATAACGAATTTCAATTTTATCTAAATCAAGAATTTTTGCTACTTGTTTTTTATAAGTGGCCATATTTTTTTTAATCTCCTCATTACTTAATTGACGACGAATAGAAATTGTTCCAGAAGGATCACCAATTCTTGCCGTAAAATCGCCAATTAAAAAAATAACCTGATGACCAAGATCTTGAAAATTTTTAAGTTTACGAAGAATTACCGCATTACCTAAATGGATTTCTGGTGCAGTTGGATCAATACCAAATTTAATTCTTAATTTTTTTCCTAACTCCAACTCTTTTTTTAAATGTTGATAATCAATAATTTCTTTTACTCCTCGAGTAAGTAAACTTTTTATTTTCTCTTTATCGATCATATTTTAATTATACTAGAAAAGGAAGTTTTGACAAATTTTATTCTTGAAGAAAATATCAAATTAGGTAAAATAATAAATTATGGTTAAAGTTAAATCATTTACTGGTTATAATGCTAATGAATTAGAAAGAAAAATTAATAAATGGCTAGAAGAAAATAAAGAAATTGAGATTATTGAAGTTAGTCAAAGTCAGTCACCTGTTGAAAATGAAATTGTTATTTTTATCTTTTATAAAGAAAAGTAATTCTAAAAAATATGATTTTATCATTTGATATCGGAGGAACAAAAATTGCAGTTGGATTAGTAAAGAAGAATCAGATTTTTAATTTTCAAAAATTAAACTGGCAAGGAAAAATTACCCAACAAAAGTTTCTAAATCAATTAATAGAGATTATTTTAAATTTTAAATCTTCAATTTCGAATTTGAAAGCAATTACTATAGCTGTTGCTGGTCAAGTTAATAAAAAAGGTGAAGTTTTCCTAACTCGCAATTTAATCAGAAAAAAAACTAAAATTTCCCTTAAAAAAATTCTTCAACAAAAATTTCATTTACCAGTCTTTGTTGAAAACGATGCTAATTGTTTTACTTTAGGTGAAGCAGTTTTTGGTCAAGGGAAAAATAAAGATTTTCTTCTTGGTTTAACAATTGGCTCTGGAATTGGTGGTGGAATAGTGATTGATAAAAAAATCATTAAAGGAAAAGATGGTTTTGCTGGAGAATTTGGTCATTTGATTTTAGAAGTTGGAGGAAGAAAATGTTCTTGTGGAAAAAGGGGTTGTTTTGAGGCCTATGCTTCTGCTCGAGCTATGGAAGAATTTTATTTTGAATTAACCGGTAGAAAAAAAACAACTTTCCAAATTAAAGAAGAATTTTTAAAGAAAAAATCAGATGCAATTTTGGCTGTTAATGAAACAGCTAGATGGTTAAGTATTGGAATAGCTAATTTAGTTAATATTTTTAATCCAGATCTAATTGTTTTAGGAGGTGGAATGATTAATTTCCCATCTTTTCTTAAAATTGCTATTAAAAATTTTAAATCTTGGCTTTTGGTTAAAGAGGCAAAAACAAAAATTTTAGTTTCTAATTTAAATGAAAAAGCTACTCTTTTAGGTGCAAGTCTTTTAACTTATGAAAAAAGATAAAACAAAATGGTTAAGAAGAGAAATTTATCGATATCCTAAAAGAAGAAAATTTAAATTTTTAAAGATTCTTTTTCTTTTGCTTTTTTTTCTTTTTTCATTAAGTATTTCTGCATTTGGAATTATCTATTTCTGGGTAGCTAAAGATTTACCCGATCCAAATAAACTTCTTGAAAGGGAGGTTAGTCAGTCAACAAAGATTTATGATAGAGAAGGTAAAACAGTTCTTTATGAGATTTTTACCAAAGAAAGAAGAACTTTAGTTGAACTTTCTGACATTCCTCAAAATATGATTAGAGCAACAATTGCTGCTGAAGATCGTCATTTTTTTGAACATAAAGGATTTAATTTAAAAAGTATGGCCCGAGCGATGCTGATTAATTTTTTAAAAGGAGGCAAAATTCAAGGCGGTTCAACTATTACCCAGCAACTAATTAAAAATGCAATTTTGAAACCAGAAAAAACTTATCTAAGAAAGATCCGCGAACTCATTCTTGCTTATCAGATTGAGAAAAAATTTTCAAAAGAAGAAATTTTAAAAATGTATTTTAACGAAATTCCTTATGGTTCAAATGCTTACGGTGTTGAGGCAGCTAGTCAAATTTATTTTGGTAAAAATGTTTCTCAACTTACTTTAGATGAAGCAGCAACTTTAGCAGCCCTACCAAAAGCACCAACTTATTATTCTCCATATGGACAAAATAAGGAAAAATTAATCGCTCGGAGAGATTATATTCTCGATCAGATGCTTGAATTAGAATTTATTTCAGAAGAAGAGTATAAAGAGGCAAAAGATACTGATACTTTAGCTAAAATTAAACCAAAAAAAGAAAGAATGATTGCTCCTCATTTTGTTGAATTTGTTAAATCGCAACTAATTGAAAAATATGGCCATCGAATGGTTGAACAAGGAGGCCTAAAAGTCATTACTACTTTAGATTTAAAAAAACAAAAAATTGCTGAAGAAGTAATTAAGAAAAATGAAGAAAATTTAAAAAAATTTAAAGCAAATAATGCAGCCTTAGTTGCTTTAGATGTCAAGACTGGTGAAATCTTGGCAATGGTTGGTTCAAAAGATTACTTTGATGAGTCAATTGATGGTCAAGTCAATGTGACTTTATCAGAGCGTCAACCAGGTTCTTCTTTTAAACCGATCGTTTATGCTAAGCTTTTTGAAAAAGGTTATACTCCAGAGACAATTTTATTTGATGTAATAACTAATTTTGGTCCTGATGGAAGTGGAAAAGATTATATTCCTAAAGATTATGATGAAAAAGAAAGGGGACCAATTACTATAAGAAAAGCTCTGGCTGGTTCTTTAAATATTCCTGCTGTTAAAGCTCTTTATTTAGCTGGTATTGATCAAGTTTTAGATCTAGCTGAAAAAATGGGTTATACAACTTTTAAAGATCGATCTCGTTTCGGTTTAGCTATCGTTCTAGGCGGAGCGGAAGTAAAACTTTTAGAACATGTTGCTGCTTTTTCTATTTTTGCTCGCGAGGGAATAAAAATTCCGATTATTTCTATTTTAAAAGTTGAAGACCCTTCAGGTAAAATCCTAGAAGAAAAACAAGAGCCAATCCCAGAAAAAGTTTTGGAACCACAAATAGCTAGACAGATTAATGATATTTTATCTGATAATTCAGCTCGAAGTTTTATCTTTGGTGAAAAAAATTATTTAACCTTACCAGACAGACCAGTTGCAGCAAAAACTGGAACAACTCAAAATTGGCGAGATGCTTGGACAATTGGTTATACACCTTCTTTAGTAGCTGGGGTTTGGGTTGGCAATACAAGAGGTGAAGAAATGAAAAAAGGAGCTGATGGTTCAAAAATAGCTGCACCAATTTGGCAAGCTTTCATGAAAGAAGCAACAAAAAATACGCCAGTTGAAAATTTTACTCCGCCAGAACCAGAAAATGTTGAAAAGCCAATTTTAAGAGGTGAAATTCCTGGTGAAATTACCCTCAAAATTGACCGAGCTTCAGGTAAATTAGCTACCAATTTAACACCACCAAGTTATATTATTGAAAAGAAATATAGGACTCGTTATTATACTATTCTTCATTTTGTTGATAAAGATAATCCAAGAGGTCCAGCTCCAGAAAAACCTGAAAATGATCCGATGTATTTTCGTTGGCAAAAAGCAATTGAAGATTGGGCAAAAAGACAGGGTATTGTTTTTGAACCTATTCCAACTGAATATGATGATTTACACACTTTAGAAAATAGACCAAAAATAAAAATCAATTGGCCAATTGAAGGAATGAGTTTTATTCCTGGACAAATTTTAGTTGATGTTTCAGCTGAAGCGCCAAGAGGAATTAGAAAAGTTGAAGGTTTAATCAATGGAATTTCTTTTGATAAAGTTTATAATCCACCTTATCAACTTTCTTTAAATACTTCAGGTCTTTTACCAGGAAGTCAGAAAATTATTGTTTCTGCTTGTGATGATATTGATAATTGTCAAACCTCTTCGGTAAATATTAATTTAATTCAAAGCTCAAATCCAACAATTTTCTGGCTCTCTCCAAAAAACAATGAGAATATTTATCCTGAAAATTTTCCTTATGTTATTTCTCTTTCTTTACCTCTTGTTAGGATCAAGGAAATAAAAGTTTATACTCAAAGAATTGGCTATTTAGAAAAACAATTACTTGCTCAGATTAATTTTCCAACTACTGCTCGAATTAATATTACTTGGCTTGATATTCCTTCAGCTGGTCAATATGAACTTTCATTAGAAGCAATAAGTGAGAATAATCAACCAATTTCTGCTGAAAAAATAATTGTTAATTTCTATGATTAAAAAAATTGATTCTTTTTTATGGCAATCAATCGCAAAAGCTGGCCTTGAAAAAGAAATGATTGCTGCTTTAGTTATTGAAGAATTTAAAAAAATTCTAGTTAAAAAATTTGGCCAAAAAATTTTAAACAAAGTCAAAATTTTATCTTTCAAAAATCAAATTTTAACTATTTCAGTTTTAAGTTCAGTTATTGCTCAAGAAATAAAATTGAATCAAGAAAATTTTCTTAAAAAGATTAATAAAAAATTTAATAAAAAATTAGTTGAAAGGATCCGTTTTTTAGCTAAATAAATCTGTGGATAACTTTTTTGATTTATTTGGTATAATAAAAACGATGAAAAATTATTCCCAAAAATTTAATTTCAGCCCCTTTTTCGCTAAGGGCCGGTCCGCCTGATGATTTTTAATTTGACTAAGGCGGAATCGGCTTCTAAAAAGAAGCCGATTTTTATTTTTAGGTAAAAAAAATAATTAATGAAAAGGAGGAAGAAAATGAAAAAGAAGAAAACAAAACAAGATCCATGGTTTGAGCCATGGGAATCAAAAAAACAAAAAGAAAAAAAACACAAAAAAGGAGGAAAAAAAGGAAACCAAACAACCAAGAAAAATCAAACTTCACTGAATTTTCAGGAGTTATTCGGATCATTCGGTTTAGGCTGTTAACTTAAAACCAGACGGGAGTAAAATTTACTCCCGTCTTTTTCTTTCATCATTGTGTTAACACGTTAATCTGTTAATACATTACAAAATGTTCCACGTGGAACATTTTAAAAATTTCGTTTATTTAAGCCAAAATTTGGCTAAAAAGTAATTTTAACCGGTATTTTGAAATATTTACCTAAAAATTCAATTTCTTCTTTTAATTGGTTTTCATACTTTCTTCTATTTTCAAAAAAGATTTTCTTATATTCAGATAAAATTTTTGGAAAATGTAATTTTAAAGCTTTTTCTAAACCTTGCCAATTTTCTTTTTTTGTATTTAGAGTATCAAACCAAATTCTATCTACTTTATTTTTTAAAATTCCAAAAATTTGCTTTAAATTAGTAAAATAAGGCAAAATAGGTCCAATAAAGGCATAAGTTGAAAGACCAGCTTTTTTTAATTTCTTTAAAGCCTCAATTCTTTTTTCAATTGAACTTGCTCCTGGTTCTAAAATCATTTGGCTTCTTTTATTTAAAGTAGTAATGGTAAAACCAATTTTAATGAAAGAATAAAATTTTTTAAAAATATCTAAATCTTTTAAAACTAAATCAGATTTAGTTAAAATTGAAACAGGCCATTGATATTTTGCCAAAATTTTTAAACATTCTCGAGTAATCTGATATTGCTTTTCTAAAGGATTATAAGGATCAGTAATAGTGGAAAAGAAAACCTCTTCTTTTTCCTTTTCTGTAATTTCTTTTTCTAAAACTTCTGGCGCATTTAATTTAATTTCCAAAAAATTGCCCCATTTTTCTTCCCTTCCAATTTTTTTAATAAAGTGTTGGTTATAACAATAAACACAACCATGAAGACAACCAATATAAGGATTTAAAGTATAGCCACCAAATTTGGAGCGAGTCAATATCGATTTTGCTTTAATAAAACGAATTTTCATATAAATTATTCAATCTTCTATTTATTTTACCAAATTCATTATATTGTATTAACACATTAACATGTTAATACGATAAAAGAAAGAATTTTTATTAACAGCCCCACCGGGATTCGAACCCGGGTTACCACATTGAAAGCGTGGAGTCCTAGACCACTAGACGATGGGGCCGTTTAAAAATAATTTTAACTATTTTTTTTCCTTTGTCAAATAAAAATTTTTAAAAAATAGAAATTTTTGATAAAATTGAATCTGATATGATTATTTTAGGCATTGAGACAAGTTGTGACGAAACCGCAGTTGCGATTTTAGAAATTCAAAATTCGAATTTTAAAATTCGAAAGAATGTAGTTTCATCTCAAGTGAAAATCCACGCAAAATATGGTGGAATTGTTCCTGAATTAGCTGCCAGAAAACACGCAGAAAATATCATTGGGATTTTAGAAACAGCTTTATCATTTAAACCAGAAATTAGAGATTGGAAATCAAAAATTGAAAATTATGTAGATGCTATTGCGGTAACAAATGGACCAGGATTAATTACCTCTTTATTAGTTGGAGTTGAAGCAGCTAAAACATTAGCTTTTTTAGCGAAAAAACCATTGATTCCTGTTAACCATTTAGCTGGACACATTTATGCTAATTTTATTGACCAGTCTCAAATCTTTCAAAATTTATTTCCAGCTATTTGTTTAGTTGTTTCTGGCGGACACACAGAACTAATTTTAATGAAAGACTTTGAAAATTTTAAAAAAATTGGCCAGACTTTAGATGATGCAGCTGGTGAATGTTTTGATAAAGTAGCAAAAATTTTAGGATTGGGATATCCTGGCGGACCAGCAATTGCTAAGTGCGCTCAACAAAGCAAATTTAAAAAATTCCAAACAAATTCAAAATTTTCAATTAAATTACCTAGGCCAATGATAGATAGCGGTGATTTTAATTTTAGTTTTTCTGGCTTAAAAACCGCTGTTTTATATAAAATTCGTGAACTTGGCAATATTAAAACTCAAAAATTTATTTCGGAAATTTGTGCTGAGACCCAGCAGGCAATTATTGATGTTTTAATTGCTAAAACTATTCATGCTTCACAAAAATTTAATGCAAAATCAATTATTTTAGGTGGCGGAGTTGTAGCTAATGAAGAATTGCGAAAACAGATAAAATTAAAAATTAAAAATTTAAAAATTAAACTTTTGATTCCGCCAAAAATTTTATGTACTGATAATGCAGCAATGATTGCTGCTGGTGGATATTTTAAATTAAAAAAAATACCAAGATCAAAATGGTTAATCAAATTCGATTGGCAAAAAATAAAGGTTGATCCAAATTTAGAAATTTAAATAAAAAGGTTTTATCTTTAAATCTACAATTTTATCTCGGTAAACATAAATTATGGTTGTTTCACCAAATTTTGTAATTGCATTTCTTTCATTTACATCTGTATGTCCGTGTAAAAAATATTTTGGTTTTTTTTGTTGAATATACTCTCTTAAAGCTTTAAATCCTTGATGAGTTAATTCTTCAGGCTTGTCATTTATCCCATAAGGCGGAGAATGGGCAATCATTACATCAACAGATGGAAAATCTTTCAATAATTCAAAAGCTTCTTCTTGAGTATACATTATTGCTTCTTGACTATTCTTGTAACGAACACTACCTTCAAATCCGCCGAAGACTAAATTCTCAAATTCAAAAGTTTTCAAATGGATGTTAATAATGCCAAGTGATTCAAAATATTTACCAGAATCGTGATTTCCATATACTCCAATTTTTGGAATATTAGTTATCTCGGCTAATTCTTTAAGGGCAAAGAAATCTAAATCTCCAAGAGTACAAATTAATTTAACAGGTTCTCTTTCAAGAATCTTCTTTATCTTCTCTCTTGGTGGTCTATCAGCAATTGCTAAAATTCTCATAGTCTTTATTTTTCTAATTTTAGCAGTTTATGAACAGAGATCAAATAATTTTAAATTCACTTTGGTATAATTATTTCATATAGTCTATCTTAGCAATTTAAATAATTAAAATGCATCTAAATTTTATTTCAAAATCAGAGAAAGAAACTGAAAATATCGGAAATAAATTTGCTAAACAATTAAAAGGTGGTGAAGTTATTGGTTTAATTGGTGAATTAGGGACTGGTAAAACAGTTCTTGTTAGAAGTTTAGCTAAAGCTTTAGGAATCAAAAAATCAATTACTAGCCCATCTTTTGTTCTTTTGAAATTGTATAAAATTAAAAATTCAAAAATTAAAAATTTAGTCCATGTTGATGCTTATCGATTAAAAAATGAAAAAGATTTAATTGAAATTGGTATCTTAGATTGGTTGAATAAAAAAGATACAGTTGTTGTTATTGAATGGGCTGAAAAAGTAAAAAAAATTTTGCCAAAGAAGGCAATTAAGGTTATAATTAAATTTGGTAAAAAAGAAAATGAAAGAATAATTAAGATTAAAAGATAATATTTGTTTTTATGGAAAAAGTTTATCAACCAAAAAAATACGAAGAAAAGATCTATCGGCTTTGGGAAAAGTCAGGATTTTTCAATCCTGATAAATTAGCTAAGAGAAAAAAAACTTATACGATTTCAATTCCGCCACCAAACGTGACTGGTTCCCTTCACATGGGTCATGCTTTAAATAGCGCAATCCAGGATATTTTGATTAGATTTTATCGGATGAATGGTTATCGCACCCTTTGGCTACCAGGGATTGATCATGCTGGTATTGCTACCCAAAATGTTGTTGAAAAAGAATTAAAAAAAGAGGGATTAACTCGCCATCAGCTTGGCCGAGAAAAATTCGTTGAAAGAGTTTGGCAGTGGGTTAAACAATACGGCAATCTAATTATTGAGCAGTTTAAAAAACTGGGTTGCTCTTGCGATTGGTCTCGACAGAGATTTACCTTGGATAAAGAATATGCCAAGGCAGTGGAATTTGCTTTTATTCATTATTATAAGAAAGGACTAATCTATCGTGGACCAAGAATTGTTAATTGGTGTCCAAGATGTGAGACTGCTATTTCTGATATTGAAGTGAAATACCAAGAGACGAAAGGAAAATTGTGGTATATCAAATATAAATTCAAAATTCAAAATTCCATAGTTGTCGCAACAACAAGACCGGAAACAATGCTTGGTGATACAGCAGTAGCAGTCAATCCAAATGATGAAAGATATAAAAATTTAATTGGCCAAAAAGTTGTTTTACCATTAGTAAACCGTGAAATTCCAATTATTGCTCATCCTTTAGTTGATAAGGAATTTGGTACTGGCGCAGTAAAAGTTACTCCTGCTCATGACCCAATTGATTGGCAAATTGGTAAAGAAAAGAAATTAGCAGTGATTAATGTTATTGGACCAGATGGAAAAATGACTCAAGAAGCAGGGAAATATGCTGGTTTATCAGTTTTAAAAGCAAGAGAGATGATTATTCAAGATTTAAAAAACCTTAATTTATTAGAAAAAGAAGAAGAATATACTTATAATATAGCTTTATGTGATCGCTGTCATACACCAATTGAACCTCAAATTTCTACTCAATGGTTTCTAAAGATGAAAGAATTAGCAAAACCAGCTATCGAAGTAGTTAGAAAAAATAAAATAAAAATTATTCCTCAAAGATACAAAAAAGTTTATCTTAATTGGCTAAGCCGAGTTGAGGATTGGTGTATCTCAAGACAATTATGGTGGGGACATCAATTACCTGTTTGGTTTTGTCAAAATCAAAAGGAAAAATTTATTGTTTCATTAAAAAAACCATTAAAATGTCCTTTCTGTGGTAGATGTAAAATGCAACAATCAGAAGAAGTATTAGATACATGGTTTTCTTCAGCCTTATGGCCATTTGCTACTTTAGGTTGGCCAAAAAAAACAAAAGATTTTAAAAAATTTTATCCAACAGATTTTCTTTCTACTGCTCAAGAGATTTTGTATTTATGGGTAGCAAGAATGGTTTTTTCTTCATTAGAATTTACTGGCAAAATTCCTTTTAAAAGTGTTTATATCCACCCAACTGTTTTAGCTATTTCTGGTAAAAGAATGAGTAAATCATTAGGGACTGGCGTTGATCCTTTAGAAATTGGTGAGAAATTTGGTTTTGATGCAGTAAGAATGGGTTTGATTTATCAGATTAGCCGTGATCAACAGGCATTTAAATTTGACGAGAGAACAATTTTGGCTAGTCGCAATTTTATCAATAAGCTTTGGAACATTGCTCGTTTTATTAAAATTTCAACAAAAAAAGATTCAAAATTTAAAATTCAAAATTTTCAATTAAAATCATTGACTTTATTTGATAAATGGATATTAAGCAGGATCAATACAATTATTGATTCAACAACAAAAAAAATAAAAAACTATCAATTTGGTGAAGCAATTCGTGAGCTTTATGACTTCATCTGGCATGAATTTGCTGACTGGTATCTTGAAATTAGCAAGATTCAGATGGAAAATATCAAAACCAAAGACTCAACTTTATTTATTCTTTATTATTCATTATTTAACATTCTTAAATTATTACATCCATTTATTCCTTTTGTTACAGAAGTAATTTGGCAGCAATTTTTTGCTCAAAAATTTTTGATGATGGAAAATTGGCCTAAGATAAATAAAAAATTTATCAATAAAAAAGTTGAAGAAGATTTTAAAAAAATAAAAAGTTTGATTGTTGAAATTCGTAACTGGCGAAAAGAAAAAAATATTTTACCGCAAGAGATTATTGAATATCAAATAAATAAACCAGAAAAAATATTTTCGGAAAATAAAGAAATTATTGAAAAATTAGCTAAAGTTAAGTTAAATTGTTCCTAATTGCCAACTTCTAAGGTATCTTTTTTGTTTTTTAGTTAACCGATCAATCTTTATTCCTAAAGACTTAAGTTTTAAAAAAGCAATTTTTTCCTCAAGTTGTTCAGGAAGAAAATAAACTTTTGGAATTAATTTTTTTGCATTTTTAGCTAAATATTCTTGAGCTAATGCTTGACTAGCAAAACTTAGATCCATAACTTCAGAAGGATGGCCTTCAGCTGAAGCTAAATTGACTAAACGGCCTTCAGCTAATAAATAAATTTTTTTACCATTTTTTAAAATAAACTCCTCAAGATTGTTTCTAATTAATCTTTTTTGTTTAGCAAGCTTGTTTAAATCTTTTAGATTTATTTCAACATTAAAATGACCAGCATTAGCTAAAATAGCACCATTCTTCATTTTTAGAAAGTGCTCTTTTCTTAAAACATCAATGTTGCCAGTGACAGTCACAAAGATATCACCAATTTTTGCTGCTTTATAAGAAGGTAAGACTTCAAAACCATCCATTTTTGCCTCAAGCGCTTTAATTGGGTCTTTTTCGCAAACAAAAACTTGAGCACCCATACCTTTAGCTCTTTGGCTTAAACCTTTACCACAGAAACCGTAGCCAAAAACAACAAAATTTTTTCCAGCTAAGAGGATATTAGTTGCTCTTAAGATTCCATCAATTGTTGATTGGCCAGTTCCATAACGATTATCAAAAAGATTTTTTATTTTCGCTTCATTAACAGCAATCACCGGAAAAAGAAGTTTATTTTCTTTTTCTAAATTTTTGATTCTTAAAACACCAGTTGTTGTTTCTTCAGAAGCACCTAAAACTCTTTGTTTTTTTCTTATTGCTAGACTAATTAAATCTGCTCCATCATCAATTAACAAGTCGGGATTAAAAGATAAAACTTTTTTAAGCGCTTTCTGATAATATCCAAGAGTTTCACCTCGATAAGCAAAAATAGGAATTTTAAAATAAAAAGAAAGAGCAGCCATAACTTCGTCTTGAGTTGATAAAGGATTTGAGGCACAAAGGAAGACTTTTGCTCCACCTATTTTAAGACAACGAATTAAATTCGCTGTCTCAGTTGTAATATGTAAGCAAGCACCAATTTTTAGATTTTTAAAAGGTTTAGTTTTAGCAAAATTTCTAGCGATTAAAGATAAAACCGGCATCCGAGAAAATGCCCAATTGATTTTCTTTTTTCCTATTGGTGCTAATTTTTTTAAGTTTATTTTTTTCATAATTACACAACTCTAAAAACTTCTTCAACTGTCGTTATTCCTTTGATAGCCTTTAAAATTCCATCTTGAGCCATTGTTATCATTTTTTGTTCTTTTAAAACTTTTCTCATTTCATCTTCTGAAAGAGTTGTTTTTAAAATTAATTTTTCAATTTCAGAATTATTGATAAAAAATTCAAAGATACCAATTCTTCCTTTATAGCCAATATTTTGACAAGATTCACAACCTTTACCTTGGTAAAATTTTAATTTCTTAAAATCAATTTCTTTTTTTTCTTCTTCTGGAAGATCATCAAGAATTTTTTTTACTTTCTCTTCTAATTCAGAAGGGAGTTTCGTTTCTTCCTTACAATTTTGACAAATTCTTCTAACCAATCTTTGACCCATGATCATGGTTAAAGCTGGAGCTAAAAGAAATGGTTTAACTCCTAAAGCCAAAAATCGTGGGATTGCTCCAGCTGCATCGTTAGTATGTAAAGTTGAAAGAACAAGGTGGCCAGTTAAAGCAGCTTGAATTGAAACTTCAGCTGTTTCTTGATCTCTGATCTCGCCAATCATAATAATATCAGGATCATGTCTCATAATTGATCTGAAATTTTTAGCAAAAGTTTGTCCCTTTGAATAATCAATCTGAGTTTGAATAACCCCCTTTAATTCGTATTCAATTGGATCTTCTAAAGTAATGATTTTAACTTCCGGCCTAGCTAACTTAGATAAAATCGCATAAAGAGTTGTTGTTTTTCCAGCTCCGGTTGGACCAGTAACAATAATCATTCCATTTGGTCGAGAAATTTCTTTTTTGACTATTTCAAGAGATTTTTCTCTTAAACCAAGATTTTCTAAACTAATCTGATAAGATGGCATTAAAAGTCGGATAACTACACTTTCTCCAAAAGAACTTGGAACAGTTGAAACCCTGACATCAATTTTTTCTTCTTTAAAGAAGATTGAAAAATGACCATCTTGTGGTTGGTCAGTAATATTAATTTTTAAACCAGATAAAAGTTTTATTCTTGAGATAACTGGCGGCCATAATTTTTTAGAAATTAGAGCAACATCATGCAAAATACCATCAATTCGAAAACGAAATTTTATCTTCTCTTCTTCTGGTTCAAGATGAATATCTGAAGCTCTTGATTTTATGGCAGTAGCAATAACTAAAGTTACTAAATCAGAAAGTGAACATTTTTGGATCTCTCTTTGTAAATCAGAAAAATTTTTTATTTTTGTTTGATAATTTAAAAGGTCTTCCTCTGTGATTTCTACTCCTTTTTCTCTCTTTTTAATTTTTGGTAAACTTTTATAAAGTTTTAAAGCTGATAAAAAACTATTCTCAGAAGTAAGATAGAGGAAGACCTCTAAATTAGTTTCATTTTCTATTTTTGTTTTTAATTCTAAAACTTCTGGTTTAAAAGGATCAAGAACAGCTAAATTAACTTTCCTTTCATCTAAAAAAAATGGAATAAGACCATTTTTTTCTGCTTCTTCTTGAGAAACAATTCTTAAAGTTTCTGGCGGAATAGAAAAACCTTTTAGATTAACATAAGGTAGGCCAAGAGCAACTGCTTTTTTCTGTGTTTCTTCTTCTATTTTTTTAATTTTTAGCTCTTCAAGTTTCCTTTTAAGCTCTAACCTTTTATCTTCGGGCTGGGCGTATTTTTGATCCATATTGGATTATTATACCATTTTCCTTATCGATTATAAATCCTCTGCCGGATAAGCTCTATTTCTTGCTTAATCCTTCCTTCTTCTTCAACCTCTTTTTTAATCTTCTGCCAAGCATGAATGGCAGTGGTATGATCTCGATTACCTAATTCTTTACCAATTAAAGGAAAAGAGGCATTAATTTCTTCTCTTAATAGATACATCGCTACTTGACGAGGAATAACCAGTTCTTTTTTTCGAGAAGGACTGATCAATTCTGAAAGTTTTAGATTATAAAAGTCAGCAACAATCTGAAGTAATTCTTTTGGCGAAAGAGCCGCTTTCCTTGGGAGATTAATTAAGCTATCAACAATTTTTTTTGTCTCTTCTAAAGAAAATGGCAATTTGTTTAACTCATGGAAAGCAATGACTTTATTTAAAGCACCTTCAAGTTGGCGGACATTATTTTGGATATGAGTGGCAATATATTGAACAATTTCCTTTGGTAGCTCAACATTTCTTTCCTTTGCTTTTCTTTCTAGAATAGCAATTCTTGTTTCTAAATCAGGTGGTGAAATATCAACAATCATACCTCCTTCAAAGCGAGAAATTAGTCTTTCTTCAATAGCAGGAATAACCCTTGGTGGTCGATCAGAAGTTAAAACAATTTGTTTATCTTTCTGATAAAGAGTATTAAAGGTGTGAAAAAATTCTTCCTGAACTGCTTCTTTGCCAGCAAAAAATTGGACATCATCAACCAAAAGGACATCTTGAACTCGATAATTTTTTTTAAAGACATCCATTTTTCTCTCTCTAATTGCTTTAATGAACTCATTAGTAAATCTTTCAGCACTAATATATAATACTTTCTTTTTTTTATCAGTCTTTAAAATCTTATTCCCGATTGCCTGAAGAAGATGTGTTTTTCCTAAACCAACTCCACCGTAAATAAAAAGAGGGTTATATTTTTTTCCAGGAGCTTGAGCAACAGCTACGGAGGCAGCAAAAGCAAGTTCATTTCCTTTACCGACAACAAAATTTTCAAAAGAGTAACGAGAATTTAAACCATGTTTGTTAGTCTCTAATTCTTTCGTTTCACTCTCTTCTTTAATTATTTCTTCTAAACTAACAAATCTTTTTTCTATTGAAGGAGGAATTTTTGTCTCAATTTTATAAACGATATTTTTTATCTTATTATTAGTTGCATTTTGTAAAATATCTAAAATCATTTTATGATATTTTTTCTCAAACCAGAGTCTAGTAAATTCGTTTGGTAAAGAAATAACAACTGTTTCGCCGTCATCTTCAATTGAAGAAATATAGGCATTTTTAAACCAAGTCATAAAATTAGCCCGTGAAAGCTGGAGCTCCATTTCTCCTAAAACAATTTGCCATAATTTTTCTTTTGTTAATTCGTTATTCATATAAAATCAATTTTTAATTTATTTTATTATAATTTAAAAAGAAAGAAAGCAAAAATGGTGGATAAGATGGGGATGAATTGTGGAAAAATAAAAAACCTTGCTCTATTTTTTTCCTCTGTTATAATAAATTTTACTTAATAACCTTATAAACCATGGCTCTACCTTCAAAAAAAAGACCAAGAAGTGAAAAAAGAAAAAGAAGGATTAATCAAAGGCTTAAAAAAATAACCTATTCTTTTTGTCCTCAATGTAAAAGACCGTTAAAGCCTCATCATTTTTGTCCATTTTGTGGTACTTACAAAGGAGAAGAAGTTATCAAATTAAAATTAAAAAAATAATTTTATATGAGCAGTCGTCGTTTAGCGAGAATAGTTACTTTTCAAATTCTTTTCCAATTAGATTTTTCTGGTTTTTTTGAAAAGAAAACAAAACAAGAAAAAGATTTAAAAGAGATTTTAGATTATAATTTTAAAAAATTTCTTTCTTCCTCTGAAGATAAAGATTTTTCCAAAAAATTAATTTTTGAAATAATAAAAAAATCAGAAGAAATAGATAAATTAATTAAAAAATTTGCTCCTCAATGGCCAATCAATCAGATTTCTTTAGTTGATAGGAATATTTTAAGAATAGGAATAGCGGAGCTTGTTTTTTTAAAAGAGGTTCCTGAAAAGGTAGCTATTAATGAGGCAATAGAAATAGCAAAAACATTCGGTTCTGAAACATCTGGTCGATTTATCAATGGTGTTTTAGGAGCAATTTATGAAGAGTTAAAGGGAAAAGCGAAAAATCAATTTAATAAGGAAAATAATCATGGAAAAGAAATTAAACAATCTTGAAAAAAAAATAAAAATTAAATTTAAAAATCAGAATCTCCTTCGTCAGGCTCTTATTCATCGTTCATATTTAAATGAACATCCTGAAGAAAAATTAGATGATAATGAAAGATTAGAATTCTTAGGCGATGCAATCATTGAATTCGTTGTTACTGAATATCTTTATAAAAATTATAAAGAACCAGAAGGAATTTTAACATCTTGGCGGGCTGGTTTGGTTAATGCAAAAAGATTGGCAAAGATAGCTCGTGAAATTTCTTTGGATAAATATCTTTATCTCTCCAAAGGTGAACTTCTTTCTTCTTCGGAAAAAGCAAGAGAAAATATTTTAGCTAATAGTCTTGAAGCTTTAATTGGTGCTATTTTCCTAGATCAAGGAATTAAGAAAGCAAAAAAATTTATTAGAGAAAAAATAATTTCAAAACTTCCTTTCATTTTAAAATATAAACTTTTCCAAGATCCAAAAAGTAAATTTCAGGAATTAGCCCAAGCAGATTTTAAAATTACTCCAACTTATAAAGTTTTGAAAGAAACAGGTCCTGATCATTTAAAAGAATTTACTGTTGGTGTTTTTCTTAATCAAAAACTTATTGCCAAAGGAAAAGGGAAAAGTAAACAAGAGGCAGAGATAAAAGCAGCAAAAATAGCCTTAAGAAAATATAAAACTATTAAATAATTGGTTTATGATTTTAGAAAGATTAGAAATTTTTGGTTTTAAATCTTTCGCAAAAAAAGCGGTTTTAACATTTCCTTTAGGAATTACCTGCATTGTTGGTCCAAATGGTTGTGGTAAATCAAACTTGGCTGACTCAATTCGTTGGGTTTTAGGAGAACAAAGTTTTAAAAATTTAAGAATAGAAAAAAGCGACGATCTCATCTTTTCTTCCGGAAAAAAGAGAGTAAATTTTTCTCAAGTGACTCTTTATTTGAAAGATGATAAAAAAGGAGAAAGTTTGGAAATTACAAGAAAATTATTCAGGAATGGAGAGAATGAATATTTTATTAATCACCAGCCGGTAAAAAAAGAAGAAATTTCTTTCCTTTTAGCAAAAATAAATTTTGGTCAGAAAAGTTATTCGGTAATTGGTCAAGGAATGGTTGACTGGATTCTTTATTCTTCAAAACAAGAAAGAAAAGAATTTTTTGATGAAGCAGCAGGAATTAAAGAATATCAAATTAAAAAAATAAAAGCAGAGGCAAAAATTAAAAGAACATTATTAAATCTTTCTCAAGCTGAGATTGCTATTAAAGAGGTTGAACCAAGATTAAAGTTTTTATCCCGACAAATTAAAAGATGGGAAAAACGTCAAAAAATAGAAGAAGAAATTATTAATCTTAAAAAGGACTATTATGGAGCGAAATTATCTAAATTAGAAGAAGAAAAAAAAGAAATTGACAGGAAAATTGAGAAAGAGAAAAAAATCTTAGAAAAAGAGGAAAAAGATTTTGAATTTTTTCAAAAAAAGATAAAAAAAATAGCTATTGATGAACCTAATCAAGAACTTGAACTTCTTAAAAAAGATTGGCAGGAAATTTTAGAAAAAAGAAATAAACTTTTAGAAGAAAAAATAACTTACCAAAGTATAGCTAAGAAAGAAGAAAAAATAACATTTGAAGAAGGAGATTTATTAAAATTTAAAAATTCTCTCGAAGACATTCTTTTTCAACAAGAAAAATTTATTAAAAGATTAAATGAAATTAAGAAATTAGAAGAAATTGTAAAGATCAAGGAAAAAGCTAATGAGATCTTTCAAAAGATTAAAAATTTATCAATTTTTTTCTCAAAAATTACAACCCGAGAAAAAAGGGATGAAAAAGAATTAGAAAAAAAAGAGAAAGAATTGGAAAATATTAATAAAGAACTTAAAGTTTTAGAAGATAAATTAAAAGATTTTTTAATAATTGAAAACAAAAAAAGAAAAGAAATGTTGGAAATCCAAAAAGAACTTCAAGAAAAGCAAAATATCATCTCTTCCTTAAATTATAAAATAAAAGATTTAGAAATTGAAAAAGCAAGAATTGAAACAAAGG
This sequence comes from uncultured Patescibacteria group bacterium, assembly GCA_938030745.1. Taxonomy (GTDB): domain Bacteria; phylum Patescibacteriota; class Patescibacteriia; order UBA2591; family CALHIP01; genus CALHIP01. Next base: position 32,379 of record CALHIP010000007.1, read on the forward strand.
AGGAAGATTTAAAAAATGAAATCGAAAGAGAAACAAATTTTAAAGATTTATCACTTCTTTCTAAAATTAATTTAACTGATGAAGAAGAGGAAAAAATTTTTTCTCGAATTAGAAGATTAGAAAAAGAATTGGAACTTATTGGTAGTTTTGATGAAAATCTCTTTCAAGAATATAAAGAAACTAAAGAAAAATATGATTTCCTTTCTTCACAAATTAATGATTTAAAAAAAAGTATTTCCTCCTTACAGAAAATTAAAAGAAAGTTAGAAGAAAAAATTAAAGATAAATTTTTCTCTAATTTTAACAAAATAAATGAAAATTTTAAACAATATTTTAAATTTTTGTTTAAAGGAGGAGAAGCAAAATTAGTTTTGGAAGAATTATCATCAAATGAAGCATCAGAAAATAAAGAACGATCAGATGAAATAAATTATGGAATAGAAATCTATGCTCGACCGCCGAGAAAAAAAATAAAAACAATACATTCTCTTTCTGGCGGAGAAAAGGCATTAACTTCTTTAGCATTACTTTTTGCTATTTTAAAAACTCAAAAACCACCATTTATTGTTTTAGATGAGGTTGATGCTGCTTTAGATGAAGTAAACTCATCAAGATTTGTAGAAATAATGAAAGAACTTTCAAAAGATACTCAATTTATTGTGATTACTCATAATCAAATAACAATGGAATCAGCTGTCGCTCTTTATGGAATAACGATGGATAAAGAAGGAGTTTCCCATCTTGTTTCTTTTAAATTAGAAAGTCATTAAAATTTTTTCCAATTCTTTTTTGCTTATTAAACCAACAATTCTTTTTTCCTCTTTACCATCTTTAAAAATAATCAAAGTTGGAACACTTAATATCTGATATTTTGTAACTATCTCTTCTCCTTCGTCAACATTAAATTTTCCAATTTTTATTTTTCCTTGATATTTTTTAGCTAGCTCTTCAATGATTGGTGAAAGAATTTGACAAGGAGGACACCAATCAGCATAAAAATCGATTAAAACCGGAATTTTTGATTCTAAAACTTCTTTTTTAAAGTTTTCTTTATTAATTAAGAGTGCCATATTGTTTAAAATTTTCTTTCTTTACCAACAATGACCTTTAAAGAGTTTGGTAAAATTTCTACAGTTAAAGGAGTTTTTAAAATCTTATAGTTATCAACTACAACAGGAACTCCTTTTTTATTTTCAGGAGATTTAATTCCTAATTTTTTTAAAAAAAATAAGCTATCAATCATTTTCTCCTTAAAACCAAAGAAAGGAAAAAGGCCCCAAGATTCTTTTTCTAAAATAATTTCTAAAAGTCCATCTTTTGGATTGCTTATTTTATTAAAAATATAATTAAGATTAGAGATGTAAATTTTATTAATTTCAGAAGAAGGATGAATTTTAAAATTATCAGATTCTAAAATTACTTTATTAGTCTTAATTTCAACCGAAGAAATAAAAAAATGATGATTTATTTTTCCTAAATCAAGATTTTCTATTAAACGAGCAGAAATCACTTCGCAAGCAAGCTCTTCTTTTGGAATATCGAGGATTTCACTAATTTTATTTCCTTCACCTATTGGGATAAAACCTAAAACAGTTTCTGAATTAGCGAGAGCGCTTGCTGCTTGGCAAAAAGTTTTATCATTACCAACTGCAACAACAGTCTTTACTCCTTTTTTTGTTGCTTCTTTTATTAAGTCCGGAATAGATTCTAAAATAGTTAGTTTGATAATTCGACCAGAAATTTCTAAATCAGTAATTCTTGTTTCTATTCTATCAAGAATTTTTTTATATTTTCTTTTAGCCAAAAAAGAATCAAAAAGATAAAGATACATATCTTGATTATTTTTTGATTAGCCATTTACTCCTCAGTTATTTTTTCTGTCATTCGACATTCTCCATTGATAATTGCTCCTTCTTCAATAGAAAGAATTTTACATTCTATATTTCCTAAAAGACGAGCAGTTCTTGAAAGACTAATTTTCTCTTCTGCTTTAAGGTTTCCTTTTACTTCTCCAGCTAAAAAAATGTTTTTTGCTTTAGAATCTCCTTCAACAAAAGATCCGTCTTCAATTCTTAAATTATCTTTTGTCTCTATGGTTCCTTTGATTTGTCCTTTAATAATCACCTCTCCTTCAGCAACAAAATTACCTTCTAACTTAACGCCTGGACCAATAATTGTTTCTAAATTTTCTGTTTTTAATTTCTTTTCTTTAAACATATAAGATATTGTTAAAAAAACTTTAAAGATTATAGCATAATTAAATTGACAAAACAAGAAGAATAAATTAAAATATTATTATGGCAAAAAAAGAAATAACCAAAGATTATTCTTATCTTAAAAAAGATTTATTAAAAGTTTTGATTCTGACAGGAACTTTGTTGATCTTAATTATCGCTCTTTTTATCTTAGAGAAAAAAACAAATTATATCTTATCACTGACGGAAAAAATAATGAATATTTTAATAAAGAAATAAAACTTGCCCTCATAGCTCAATGGATAGAGCAGATCCGTCCTAAGGATAAGATGGGGGTTCAATTCCCTCTGAGGGCATAAATTTTTTAATTGGGCTCATAGGTAAATGGTATACCGCAGTCTTCGCATGACTGAATTCTGGGTTCGATTCCCAGTGAGTCCAAAAGCCGCGGTGGCGAAATTGGAAAACGCACTGGGCTTAGGACCCAGGGGGGAAACCCTTGAGAGTTCGAGTCTCTCCCGCGGCAAGAATAAAAATTTTATGAAAACAAAAATTATTGTTTTGATTTTCATTATCTTTTTTGGTTTGCTAGTTAATTATGAAGAAGAGACTGGTTCTTTTTTGAAAATTTTTCCAATTGTTAAAAATCCATCTTTAGCTTTTATATCTCTTTATAAAAATAACAACAAAAATTTCTTTCAAAAAGAAAACTTCTGGGGTTGGCCATTTCCTTATTGGTTTAAAAAAGAATTTAATTTAAAATCTTTATTTTTCGATTTAATTTTTTATTTAATTATCTGGTTAATTCTTATTTTCTTCTGGTGGTTTATTTCTGCTTTTAAAAGATTTCATCAAAAAAGGAAAAAACCTCCTTATAAATTTACTTTGTAAAATTATCCACAGTTTTTCTTGACTTTTTAAATTTTATTCTTTATAATATAATTAAAATACAATGTTTATGAAACCAAAAAACCTTAAATTAAAAATTCCAAGCGGTTAATTTTGGTCATTTTCGCCTTAACCAAAAAAACCGCTTGGAAAAGCGGTTTTTTGGTTTCCGCTCTTTTAAAATTTTAAAAATAAAGTCTTATACGGGTCCTGATCGAAGCTACTGCCCACGGTGGATGCCTAGGCAGGAAGAGGCGATGAAGGACGTGGCAGCCTGCGATAAGCTCCGGGGAGGTGGCAAGCAACCTTTGATCCGGAGATCTCCGAATGGGGTAACCCGATCCGAGTAAAATCGGATCATTCCGACGTTAAGTCGGAAGGCGAACCTGGGGAAGTGAAACATCTCAGTACCCAGAGGAAAAGAAAACAAAAGTGATTCCCTGAGTAGTGGCGAGCGAAAGGGGAAGAGCCTAAACCTAATCTTTTTTAAGATTAGGGGTTGTGGGAAATTATTATTTCCAAGATTTAAATCTTGGAGGAGAAACAAAAACTCTTAGAAGAATGGTTTGGAATAGCCAGCCAGAGAAGGTGAAAGCCCTGTATTCGAAAAGAGTTTTTGTTCTCCTAATAATTTCCCAAGTAGGTCGATGCAAAGGTTACGTCGACCGAATCAGGGAGAACTATCTCCCAAGGCTAAATACTCCTTCCTGACCGATAGTGAACAAGTACCGTGAGGGAAAGGTGAAAAGTAGGCCGGTGAGGCCGGTGAAAAGTACCTGAAACCGTGGGCTAACAAAGAGTCGGAGCCGAGCACATAAATTTTTATGTGCTAACGGTGACGGCGTTCCTATTGAAGAATGAGCCAGCGAGTCCTCCATCTTTCTTTGTCTAAGAGCCTAAAAAGCTCGAAGGCAGAGTGAAAGCGAGGGTGAATAGCCCGTTGGAGTTCTTTTGAACTCCAGAGAGAGGTGGAGGGACCCGAAGCCGGGTGAGCTACCCATGGCCAGGATGAACTCCGACGAAAGTCGGAGGGAGGTCTGAACCGGTTGGTCGTGCAAAACCATCGGATGAGCTGTGGGTAGGGGTGAAATGCCAATCGAACCCGGGAATAGCTGGTTCTCCCCGAAATAGCTGAAGGGCTAGCCTATTCGTGGCGACCAGGGGTAGAGCACTGGATAGATCAAGGTGGAGTTAATCCTACTTGATCTAACCAAACTCCGAATACTGGTCTCGCCTTACGAATGGAGTCAGTCCATGGGGGCTAAGCTCCATGTGACAAAAGGGGAACAGCCCAGATCCCCATTTAAGGTCCCTAATTTTAGGCTAAGTGTGAAAGGTGGTGAAAAGACTTTGACAACCAGGAGGTGGGCTTAGAAGCAGCCATCCTTTAAAGAAAGCGTAACAGCTCACTGGTCGAGTCTTTTCGCGCCGAAAATTTACCGGGGCTTAAGCCTAAAACCGAAAATGGGAATCGTCAGTATTTTATACTGACGATGGTAGGGGAGCATTCCGACGGCGGTGAAGTTCTGACGTAAGTCAGGATGGAGCGGTCGGAAGAGAGAATGCTGGCATGAGTAGCAAGACTAAAGGTGAAAAACCTTTTCGCCGTAAGTCCAAGGTTTCTTCCGCAACGAGCATCGTCGGGAGGTTAGGCGGTCCTAAGGCGTAGCCGAAAGGCGAAGCTGATGGGTAGCCGGTTAATATTCCGGCCCTGGAATTAATTTGCCGATGGAGTGACGCCTTCTCTTATCTTGAGCGCGATCTGGCTATTCGCGTCTAAGAAGAGGATCTGCTTGCCAGGCAAATCCAGCAAGCAAAAAGGTCTTCTTCGAATGAGACCCTCTTTAAAGAGGGGATTCAAGAGTAGAGAAGGCCCAGAAAAACTTCTAGGCATTCTGCCGCAAGGCAGAAAAAATTAATTCCAACCGTACCGCAAACCGACACAGGTGGACGGGCATAAGTGTGCTCAGGCGGACGAGAGAACCCTCGTTTAGGAACTCGGCAAAAAAGCGGCCGTAAGTTCGCGATAAGGCCTGCCTCCTTGTGAAAAACAAGGAGGCCGCAGCGAAAGTATCTCACGCGACTGTTTACCAAAAACACAGGTCCCTGCTCAAAGCGTAAGCTGAGGTATAGGGGCTGATGCCTGGCCAGTGTCAGAAGGTTAAGAGGATCCGTCAACCTTTGCATTAGCAAAGGAAGGCGGAGAATCTAAGCCCTGATGAACGCCGGCGGTAACCATAACCGTCCTATGGTAGCGTAATCCCTTGCCGGGTGAGTTCCGGCCTGCACGAATGGCGTAACGACGTGAGAACTGTCTCAACGAGGGACTCGGCGAAATTGCGAGACCCGTGAAGACGCGGGTTACCTACGGCAAGACGAAAAGACCCCGTGAAGCTTCACTGCAGCTTGGCATTGAACTAGGATTAGATCTGTGTAGAATAGGTGGGAGTTTCTGTAGCAATACAGAAACGCCAGTGAAATACCACCCTGATCTAATTTTAGTTCTAATTCGCCATTAAGGCGAAGACAGTGCCTGGTGGGCAGTTTATCTGGGGCGGATGCCTTCCAAAAGGTAACGAAGGCGTTTATAAGGTCGGCTAGGCACGGATGGAAATCGTGCTGATAGTGCAAAGGCATAAGCCGGCTTGACTGCAAGGCGTACATGCCGCGCAGAGAGGAAACTCGAACTTAGTGAACCGATGCGTCCTTATAGGAGGCGCAAAGATCAGCGGATAAAAGCTACTCCGGGGATAACAGGCTAGTCGGGCCCGAGCGTCCCCAGCGACGGCCCGGTTCGGCACCTCGATGTCGGCTCCTCGCATCCTGGCGGTGGAGAAGCTGCCAAGGGTTTGGCTGTTCGCCAATTAAAGCGAGACGTGAGCTGGGTTCAGAACGTCGTGAGACAGTTCGGTCTCCTATCTGCCGTAGGCGCTTGAGACCTGAGGGGGCTAGTTCCTAGTACGAGAGGACCGGAACTAATGAACCTCTGGTGTACCAGCTGTCCTGCCAAGGGCATTGCTGGGTAGCCACGTTCAGCACGGATAAACGCTGAAAGCATCTAAGCGTGAAGCCGTCCCCAAGATTAGGTCTCATAGATCCCTTAGAGATTATGAGGTTGATAGGCGGCAGGTGTAAGTGCTGTAAAGCATTGAGCCGAGCCGTACTAATCGATCGATTCGATCAGGACCCATATAAGCCTTTATTTTTAAAAATTTAATTTTTCTCATTTATGGGCTGGTGTCTCAAGCGAGATGGCCACACCCGTTCCCATCCCGAACACGGAAGTTAAGCATCTCAGCGTCGATGGTAGTCGTCTTTAAAAGACGGCGAGAGTAGACCGATGCCGGCCCATAAATGGGAAAAATTATTTCAATGTCTTTTATATATTTTTTATTATTTTTATTATTTCTTTCTCTCTTTTCTCTTTTTTTGTTTTATACTTTTCTTTTAATTGGTTATTTAATAACTAAAGTTCCGTTTGTTTCTTTATCAAAAAAAGATATTCATAAAATTTTAAAAATGATGAATCTTAAAGAGGGAGAAGTTTTGGTTGATTTAGGTTGTGGTGATTCTCAATTTTTAATTGAAGCAGAGAAAAAATATAAAGTAAAGACTATTGGTTATGAACTTTCTTTAACTGCCTTTATCCTTTCAAAGATTAATATTTTACTTAAAAAAGCAAAGACGAAAATCTATTTAAAAGATTTCTTTAAAATTAATCTCTCTTACTCCGATGTTATTTTTTGTTATCTTTTTCCAAACGTGATGGCTCGTCTTTCAGAAAAATTGAAAAAAGAAGTAAAAACAGGAACAAAAATCTTTTCTTTAGCTTTTCCTTTGCCAGATTGGCCTAATGAAAAAATATTATATTTAGATGAGAAAAACAAAAAAGGAAAAATTTTTATTTATCAGAAATAATTTATGAGATATATTGCCGATTTTCATCTTCATTCAAAATATTCCCGTGCTACTTCCCAATTAATGGATTTAAAACATTTAGATGAATGGGCAAGATTAAAAGGAATTCAAATTTTAGGTACTGGTGATTTTACCCATCCAGAATGGTTTAAAGAATTAAAAGAAAAACTAGAGCCTCTTAGTAATGGACTTTTTAAATTAAAAACCGCTAAAGATTTAGCGGTTTCTTTTATTTTAACAACTGAAGTCTCTTGTATTTATCCAAAAAAAGGTGCTCTTCGTCGGATTCATTTAATTGTTTTTTTTCCTGATTTTAAATGTGTTGAGAGATTTAATACTCAACTTTCTTGGTCTGGTAATTTAAAAGCTGATGGTCGACCAATTTTAGGTTTAGATGCTAAAGAAATTTTAAAAATGGCTTTAGATATCTCACCAGATGCCTTAGTTATTCCAGCTCATGTTTGGACGCCTTGGTTTTCAATTTTTGGATCAAAATCTGGTTTTGATTCAATTGAAGAATGTTTTGATGAGTTAACACCAGAAATTTATGCTATCGAAACAGGCCTTTCAAGTGATCCAGCAATGAATTGGCGATTATCAAAATTAGATAAAGTAGCAATTATCTCCTCTTCTGATTCTCATTCACTTCAAAATCTAGGTCGAGAAGCAACTGTTTTTGAGTTTTTAAATTATCCAAATTATCTTGATATTGTTAAAGCAATTAAAAATAGTTCTATTCTTCAACGACAATTAATGTTAGATCAACCAACAATCGCTTATACTATTGAATTTTTTCCTGAAGAAGGAAAATATCATTTTGATGGTCATCGATTATGCAATGTTTCTTTTTCACCATCAGAGACAAAGAAAAGAGGTGGTAATTGTCCTGTTTGCGGTAAACCTTTAACTATTGGTGTGATGCATCGGGTAGAAGATTTAGCTGATCGTCCAGAAGGATTTATTCCAGAAAAATCTGTTCCTTTCAAAAGTTTAGTTCCTTTAAGAGAAATCATCGCTGAGGCATTAAATGTAGATAAAAACTCAAAACTAGTAGAAAATGAATACCTTTCTTTAGTAAAAAGAGGAGGTAATGAATTTAAAATTCTTTTAGATCTAAATGAAGAAGAAATAAAAAAGATTGCTTCAAAAAGGATTGTTGAAGGAATTATTAAAATGAGAAATGGAGAAGTAACAAAAATTGCTGGTTATGATGGTGTTTATGGCAAAATCAGTGTTTTCGGGAAAAAAGAAGAAAAAAAAGAAAACAAGCAAGGTGTTCTCTTTTAATTTTTGAAATTATGAGAATTTTATTTAGTAAAATAATTGTTGAAAAAATTTATCAGGATCTTAAGAAAGAAAGAAAAAAATTAAAAATCAAACCTGGTCTGGCAGTGATTATGATTGGTAAAAATAAGACCTTACAAATTTTCCTCAATTTAAAACAAAGATCAGCAAGAAAACTTAATTTCTATTTTAAAAAATTTTTACTTCCAGTAAAAGTAAAAGAAGAAAAAGTAATCAGTTTAATTAATAATTTGAATCAAGATAAAAAGATTCATGGTATTATTGTTCAATTTCCTTTACCAAGAAAATTTAATCCTTCCAAAATCATCAAAACAATTTTGCCAGAAAAAGATATCGATGGTTTCCATCCAAAGACAAAATTTATTCCGCCAGTCCACCAAGCTATTTTAAAACTTCTTTCTTCTTATAAAATTAAAATAAAAAATAAGAAAGTTGTTATTTTAGCTAACTCTTTGATTTTTGCAAAACCGCTTCAAAAAATTTTTAAAAAAAGAGGAGCAAAAGTAAAAATAATCTTAAAAAGATATTCATCTCAATTAAAGAAGGCAGATATTTTAATTATTGCTATTGGCAGACCAAAATTTTTAAAAAAGGAAATGATTAAAAAGGGAGCAGTAATTATTGATGTTGGCTACTCAAGAATTAAAAAAAAGGCATTTGGTGATGTTGATTTTGAAAGTTGTGCTGAAAAAGCTAGTGCTCTTTCGCCAGTTCCTGGTGGAATAGGTCCTTTAACTGTTGCCTATTTAATGAAGAACGTTTTTGAATCAGCTAAAATGCTTTCTAAGATAAAATAGTTTAAACCTTATAAATTAAAATTTTTCTTATATTTTTCTAATCCCTTCTTTAAAATCATCATTGCTTCTTTCAATTTTTCACAAGATAAAACAAAAGCAATCCGAAATTCATCTTTTCCTAAACCAGAAGTACTATAAAAACCACTCGCTGGAGCAACTAAAACTGTTTTTCTTTGGTAAGAAAATTTTGTTAGAAGCCATTGAGCAAAATGATCTGAATCTTTAAGCCAAGGAATTTTAACAATAAGATAAAAAGCACCTTTTGGCTTAACAACAATTGCTTCAGGGATTTTTTTTATTTCGGTAAAAACAACATCTCTTCTTTTTTTATATTCAGAGACAATCTTTTTAAGATATTTTTCTGGATTCTCTAAAAGAGGAATGACAGCTAATTGTTCAACCATTGGCGAAGAAAGTCTGGCTTGAGCAAACTTAATTGCTGCTTCAATAACTTTCTTATTTTTACTTGCTAAAACACCAATTCTTGCTCCACAAGCAGAAAATCTTTTAGAAACACTATCAAGCAAAACTACTTGCTGAAGAATTTCAGGAAAACTCATCATCGAATAATAATTTTCATTATCATAAACAAATTCGCGATAAGTCTCATCAGAAAGGATAAAGAGATGATACTTTTTTGCTATTTCAATTATTGTCTTTAATTCAGATTTTTTATAAACAGTACCAGTTGGATTATTAGGGTTACAAATAATAATCCCCCTTGTTTTTTTGTTAATTTTTTTCTCAATTTCTTTTTGAGTTGGTAAATGGAAACCATTTTCTGCTAATGTTCTAATTGGTCTTAATTTAATTCCAGTAATTGAAGCATAACCATTATAATTTGTATAAAATGGTTCAAAGACAATTATTTCTTCATTTGGTTGACAAACAGCAGCAAAAGCAAATAAAATTGCTTCACTTCCACCAGTTGTGACAACTATTTCTGAAAGATCAAAATCAATACCAACACTTTTAAAATATTTCTGCCAAGCTAATTTTAACTCATTGATTCCATCAGAAGGAGTATAAGCTAAAATTTTTTCCTTAAAATTTCTTATTCTTTGTAAAATCTCTTTTGGCGTTTCTAAATCTGGTTGACCAATATGAACTTCAAAAACTTTTATTCCTTTCTCTTTTATTTTTTGGAGAAGTGGAACAAATTTTCTAATTGGTGAAAATTGCGCTTCTTCAGCTCGAGATGAGATTTTTATTTTGTTTCTTGTTTTAACCATTTTAAATAATTTTTCTCTACTTTATTAATTAACCAAGAAAAGATAGCTGGGATTTGATAAGGATGGTTTTCTTTAATTATTTTTTCAATTTTTTGATAATTTTTCTTCACTGTTTTAATGATCATCGCCCATTCTCTTGTTTTTTCTATTTTTTTCTTCCACCAATATTGCGAGTTAATTGGCCAATAATTAAGACAAGATGCTAATCTTTCTTTTAAAATTTTTTTAGCCAATTTTTCAGCTGATTTTTTATTAGGAAAGGTTGTGTAAACAATAATCATACTTTTTTATAACCAACTGGAATGATTGCTAAAGGTCTTTGAGATTTTTCTAATTTTAAAATTTGAGAGATTTTATCTTCATCAAAGGCACCAACCCAACAAGTACCAAGACCTAAAGCAGTTGCTGCTAAAAGTAAATTTTCTGTGGCTGCTGCTGCATCCTGGATTGCATACAAATTTCGACCACGTTGGCCATATCTTGAAGCAGTTTTTTCAATATCAGCAACGACAACAATAACAACTGGTGCTTCAGAAATAAAATATTGACCTAAAGCTGCTTCAGCAATTTCAATTTTTGTTTTTTGATCACGAATTATTAAAAAATTAGTTGGATAGATAGCGCCAGCTGAAGGTGCCATTTTCCCTGCTTCAATAATTTTTTTAATGTCTTTATCAGAAACATCTTTTTGTGAATCAAAACTCCGAACCGAATGTCTTTTTTTAATAACTTGCCAAAAATCCATATTTTTAATAGCCAATAGAGAGTCTTTCAATTAAAAAATTGGGAAAACCTTTCTTTCTCATTTTTTCTTGAGTTCTGTAATAATCATATTCTATCCGATGGTATTCTAAAGTCAAAGCTTCATTGTCAAAGATAATAAAACTTGCTTTTGGATTTCGATCACGTGGTTGGCCAACAGAACCAGGATTGATAATATAGAAAGAATCTTTTTCAAACTTTAAAAATGCTTTATCTGGCGGAAATCTAAATTGATAAATTTTATTTTCTCTTTTTTCAAAAATTGTTGGGATATGTGAATGGCCAACAAATAAAACTTTTTCTTTAAAAAGAGTAAAATTTTCTTCAGCCTGATAAATTTCTAAAAGATATTCCCAAATCGGATCACGAAGTGAACCATGGGCAAGGATTATCTCTTTTTCTGGTTTCAAAGTTAAAGGCAGATTGCTTAAAATTTTTTTATTTTCTTGGGAAAGCTCTGAGGCATTAATTTTTACTGCTTGAGCAGCATAAGGATTAAAATCAAAAATTGAGATTTTTCCAATAACTGCTAAATCATGATTGCCTACTACAGAAATTATTTTTTTCTTTTTTAATAATTCTACACACTCATTTGGGTTTGGTCCATAACCGACAATATCTCCTAAATGCCAGATTTTTTTGATTCCCCTTTTTTCTAAATTAAAAAGAACTGCTTGAAAAGCCTCTAAATTTGAATGGACATCAGCTAAAATTCCTATTTTCATATCAATTTAACTAAATCATTTACAGCGGCCGCTTTAAAGAGTTTAGTGGTTATTCGGATAATTTTTTTGTGGTAAAAATAAAAATTTCTGTTTTTGGATCACGCCAAGCATCAGCTGGTAAACCAGCTTTATAAACACAAAGGCTACTTAAAAATTCTTCTAAATTATAATTGAATTCTTCTGCTACTTCTGGTAAGAAAACTCCACCTTTAAAACCCTTTTTGATAATTACCCCATGTTTTCCCAACTCTATTTCTTTAGATGGATCTTTTATTTTTCTCAATGGTGAAATAATTGAAATTTCAATCTTAATTTCTTTTAATTCTTCTAAACTTAAAGGAAAAAAACGAGTATCTTCAAAAGCAGCAGCAATAGCCATTTTTGCTACTGCTTCAGCTAATGGATATCTTGGTTCTAAATGACCAATACAACCACGAAGATTACTATCCTTTTTTAAAGTCACAAAAACTGCCATTTTTTCTTTTAATTTCTCTGGTACTTCAAATTTTGGAATTTCTTTATTTTTTAAATAAAATTCTATTGAATCTCGAGCAATTTTTAATAATAATTTTTTTTCTTCTTCTTTAAATTCATTTTTCATACAATTAAATTAATCAGCAAAACGATAAAGACCAAATTTTTTAGCTAAATTAATTGCTTCTTGATATTCTTGATCAGTAATTGTTCGAGAAAGTTCTTGATAATTAAATGCTTTATAACAAGGCCGATATTGATCCATAATATTTAAGAAAGTATCTTTTGAAATTTCTTCAGCTAAAAATTTCATAATTTTTTCTGTTCCAGCTAAATTATTTGGTAAAACAAGATGTCGGACAATTAGTCCTTTTTTTGCAATTCCATTTTCAATAATCAAATTATTCACTTGGCGATGCATCTCCTTTAATGCTTCTTTTAAAATCTTAAAATAATTTGGCGCTGATGAATATTTTAAAGCTATTTCATCATCACTATATTTTGCATCAGGCATATAAATATCAATTATTCCATCTAAAATTTTTAAAGTTTCAACAGAATCATAACCATTTGAATTATAAACTAAGGGAATTTTTAATCCTTTCTCAATAGCTATTTCTAACCCTTCTAAAATTTGAGGTACTTGAGATGTTGGTGTGACCAAATTAATATTATGACAACCGATTTTTTGTAAATAAATCATCATTTCAGCCAATTGATAAGGAGAAACTTCCTCACCATAATCTAATTGAGAAATCTCATAATTTTGACAAAAAACACAAGCCAAATTACAGGAAGTGAAAAAAATTGTTCCAGAACCATAATTACCAACTAAACATTTTTCTTCACCAAAATGAGGATGAAAAGAAGAGACTTTTGCTTTCCTTCCTAAACGGCAGAACCCTTTTTCATTTTTTAATCGATTAACATTACATTTTCTCGGACAAACATGACATGGATTTAAAAAAGAAATTGCTTTTTTTATTCTTTTTTTTAATTCTTCTTTTGAAAGATTAAGATAAGAAGGAAACATGTTTATAAATAACGATATTTATTTATCTGGTAAATAGCAATGCCAGCAGCAACAGCAACATTTAATGATTCTTTTTGGCCATACATAGGTAAATAAATAATTTTTTCAGCTCTTTTCAATAAAGATTTTGAAACTCCTTTTATTTCATTACCAACAATTAAAAGCAATGGAAATTTTGGTCTGAATTTAGTATATAAAATGCTTTTTTTTGTTTGTTCTAAAGCAACAATATAAAAACCTTCTTTTTTAAGTTTATCAACTATTCGCCAAGGTTGCCAATGGTGTTCCCAAAAAACAGTTTTTTCTGCTCCTAAAGATACTTTTTTCATTTTCTCTGAATCTGGAGTTCCAGTGATTCCACCTAAAATGATTTTATCAATACCAGCTGCATCAGCAGTACGGAAAATTGCACCAACATTAAAAAGAGAGCGGATATTATCTAATAAAAGATAAAATTTTTTAGATCTCATTCTCTCAATTTTATTTTAAAATAGATTTTAAAGCTTGAGATTTTTCTGAAGAATTTAATTTTGCTTTACGAATTGCTTTCTCTAAAATAAAAATTGATAAATCATATTGTTTTTTATTGATTGGATAAGGTGTACCATCTTTACCACCGTGAGCAAAAGAATATCTGACTGGGTCATGAAAACTCGGTTTAGCTCCATAAATTAATTCGGAGATTAAAGCTAAAGCTCTTAAAGTTTTTGGCCCAACTCCTTCATAAGAAACTAATTCCTCATAACTTTTTGGATTTTTCTCATGAGCAGTAAATAAAATTTTTTGAATTCTTTTCTCAGTATCTGGTTTTAATGGAATCCAATGATATCGAGGCATATTTAAAATTCTAATTTTTTTAAAATCTTTAAGAAGAGTTTGAAAAGGACCTCGAACAATTTCTGTTGAAACTTCTCTTGTTTTTTTACTTTCTAAAGCAACTAAATTTAAAACTTTACCTTTCCAATCGCAACAGATAGCTGAATGTGGTTCTTCAACAAAATTTTTTAATTTTTCAGATAGCCAATGATAACGTCTAGCCATTTGAATTTCTGTATTCATCCCTTGCTGAATCACTGTCCAATTACCATTTTTTGTGAAAATAAAAGTATGATGATAAATTTGAAAACCATCCTGTAAGCAAGAATTATCAACTTTAGCTACCATTTTACTAGCATAAATAAGTTTTGGTGTAAAATCTAATGAAAATTTTTGGCCATATTCTTCAATTTCAATTGGTGCTTTTCTTGAAGTTTTTCCTTTACCACCAACAACAAAAAGCCCTAAAGATTTTTCTGTTCCTTTCAAAGCTTCTTTAATTGCTCCACAGACAGTAGTACTTAAACCAGAAGAATGCCAATCAAAACCTAAGACACAGCCAAAAGATTGAAACCAATAAGGATCGGAAAGCCGACGTAAAACCTCCTCTTGAGAAAATTCATAAACCATTGCTTCGATAATTGCTCGAGCCAATCTTTTCATTCTTCTGAAAAGCCAAGCTGGTATTGTTCCCCAATGGAGAGGTAAATTAGCGATTCCTGTTCTCATATTTTATTATTTTACCATTTTCTTCTCAGTAGTAAAAAGCATTAATAAAATTGCTAGAATTGAAGTAAAAAAAGCAAAAAGAAAAACAGTTCTTGGACCGAAAAATTGCCAGAAGAAGCCAGCTAAAGATGAGGCAGCTAAAAATACTAAACCAGAAATCATTTGGAAAAATCCTAAAGTTTGACCTTTAAATAAAGGATGAGAAAATTCAGAAATGAAAGCAATTTGACTCGGCCTTAATGTTGCTTTGGCAAAACCAAATAAAACTAAAAGAGGAATAATTAAAGAATTTTTAAAACCAAAAACAAAACCTAAAACTGAAAGACTCCAAAAAAGATAAGCTAAAATAATTATCTTTTTTTTACCAATTTTATCAGCCAAACGAGAGATAGGATAAGCCATCAACATCATACTCATTGTCATGATTAAATAAAGAATTGGTATTGAAGTAACTGACCAGCCATTTTCTCTGGCATAGATAAGTAAAAATGAATAACTAAAAAATCCTAAAGCAAACAAAAGATTGGCAAAAAAGAAAATTTTTAAAGAGGGATGAAATTTACCAGGTGAAAATTTTAAAAAGGAGGGTTGAACTGGTAAAGCTCTTTCTTTGACCAAAGTGAAAATTAAATAGGCACCAATTAAAGAAGGTAAGCCAGCAATAAAAAACATTTCCCGCGGCTTAAGGAATCTAATTAAAATAATGGCTGAAATAATTCCGAAAACTGCACCTAAATGATCCATTGCATCTAAAAAACCAATCGTTTGGGTTTTAAAACGATGATCAGCTATATCTAAAGCTAAAATATCTCTTGGTGTTTCACGAATCTTACCAGCTCGATCTAAAATTTTAAAAGGAAAAAGTAGCCCCCAAAAATAAGTGATGGAATAGCCTAAACGAGCTAATCCACTTATTAAATAACCAAGCCAGATAAATGGTTTTCTTTTACCTAATTTATCAGAGAGCCAACCAGCAAAAGTTTGAGAAAAAGAAACAACTGCTTCACCGATTCCGTCAATTAGACCTAAAACACTCATTGGTGCTTTTAAAATCTCTCTGACAAAAACTGGCCAGATTGAATGACCAATTTCTGCTCCCAAATCGTTTAAAAAAGAAGTCGAGCCAAATACAAGAATTGTTTTCTTTCTTCGATTATTAAAATCTTTTATTTTTTCCATAATCTTTCCTATATCATTTACAGCGGCCGCGTGAAATCGTATAGTAAAGGAATTTAGATTTATTCTTTAAAAATTTTATTTTTTTCTTTATCTATTTTAATTTTAATATCTAAAAATTTCTCTAAAAGCCAAATATGAGTTAAAAGATGATTAGTAATTTTTGAAACAGTAAAAGCAAATGGTTTTTTACTAATAGCTAAATAAAGGACAATTTGGTCAGCTAAATAAGGATCGATTACTTTTTCTGATTGATAATAATCAGAAAATTGTTGAGCTACTTCTTGACCTACTTTCTCAGCTGGCTTACCTTTTTCACCTAAAGAGGAAAAACCAGCTAAGATATTTTCAAATTTTACTTTCAAAAAAACAAAAGTTCCAGCTGATAATGCTTCTACCCTTTCTGCTAATATATTTATTCCTGAAAAATTTTTAAGAAAAGATTGAAGAGCATTTTTCTGACGTTCGGCAATAGAAAAAGGTAAATTTGCGACAACTGATAAACCAGAAATTTCTTCTATTTTTCCTCTTTCTAAAAAATCACTTGCCACTAATTTCTGTATTGGCTGAACAAACAATCTTATTCTTCCTCCTCCTTTTGGATAAAAACCATATTTTTCTAATTTTGCTTCTGCTTTTATTCCTAATTTTTCTATCATTGGTAAAAAAACTTCGGAAAAATAATGAAAAGGCGGAGCCAACGGATTATGAGTTCCACCAACAATTAAAACTTCAGAAGGATGTTTTGAAAAAGAAAGAGGTAATAAAATAGTCTGAGCTACTAATGTTGTTGAACCAGCTGTACCAATATCAAATTCAAATCTACCAAATTTTATTTTTTTTGGTTCAAATCTTAAAATTTTTGAGCCAATTTTTGCACCAGAAACTTTTGCCTGAGAAATTTCCTCAGCTGCTTTAACAGCAACTAAATGTTGAGCCTGAAGTCCTGGCTTTTTTCTTTTTGCCCGAATATTGAAAATTTCAATTGCTTGAGCAGCTAAAACTGATAAAGAAAGAGAAGTTCTTAAAATTTGCCCACCACCCTCACCATAACTTCCATCTATTCTTAACATAAAAATTGAAAATGGTTATTGAAAATTAGAAATTTTTTGTTTTATTCTTTCTGCCTCTTTTAATAACTCTCACCATCCCTTTATTAGCGTCAACCTCAACAAAATCCCCATCTTTTAAAACCTTAGTAGCAATTTTGGTTCCAATGATACAAGGAATGCCGAGTTCACGGGAAACAATCGCTGCATGACAGGTTATTCCGCCTTCATCAGTGACAATAGCAATACATTTTTTAAGAGCTGGAGCAAAATCGGGCGTTGTCATTGGAGTAACTAAAATTTCTCCTCTTTTTATATTTTTAATTTCTTCTTTAGTTTTTATGACTTTTACTCTACCAGAAATTTTTCCTGCCGAAGCAACTACTCCTTTGATTACCTTTTCTACTTGAGAAGACTTCTCTTCCAAGACTAAATAAGGATTCATTTCTTTTCCGAGATAAATTTTAGATTTTCCATTTTTGATATCAAAAACACAAAGTTTAGTTCTCGCTTTTAATATTTTTAATATTTTTTTATCAACTTTTTTTTCCTGCCAGATTTCCTTCATTTCATGAGGAAGAATATATCGGACTAATTGAAAATGAATTTTTAGTCTCTTTGCCATTTCTTTGATTAAGATTTCTGTTTTAAAATTAAAATAAGAATTATAATATTTTCTTATATCTTGAAGAATAGCAGCATCTTGTAAGGCAAAAATGATAGACTTTTCTTTTTGAGTAAGTTTAAGATTTTTCATTAAATTCTTTTGATCAATTTTTAGTTTTTTATAAAAATTATTTTTCTCCTTTATCTCTTCTTTTAAATTAACTTTTTTAGATATTTTTTTTATTTCTCTTAAATAGTCTTTTTCTTTTTTAACCTTCGGTCCCCGATAGTCATAAATCATAAAACCAAATTTATTAACTAGATTTCTTATTTTTATTTTTATCTTTGAAAAAGGAATATTTTTAATTTTTTGAGCTAATTTTAATATCTCAATTTCTTCCTGAAGAATAAAAGATGGTTTAGAAGGGGTAATGAGGATGTTTAGAATTTTATTGTATTCCCGCCTGTTAATTTTTCTCTGTTGTAAAATTTTTTTCACCTCTCGAAAAATGGCCTTTTCTCCCCACAGCCAGATAGGAAAAGAAAAAAAACAAAAAAGACGGTAGTCTTCTACTAACAGGGAATAAATTTTGAATATTTTTTTATCAGAAAATTTACTTAATTTTTTTCCTTCTAGTATTTTTAAATCTCTTACCATCTTTTTAGCATATTTTTTCGTTTTTGAAATTAGATAAGAAGTAAATCGAAAATTCTTTGAGATTTTCTTTAAAATCGCTCGACCAAAATTGTTTAAATGGCGAAAACGAACAGAGGCACTAGCCCAATCGCCTCTTAAAATATTAATTTGTTCTATTGGAGGAGCACCATAAATTTTAGTCATTTGTGGGGTAGAGGAATAATAATATATTAAATCTAAAATAAAAGGGTGAACCTTACTGGCCCTTTTTCTAAATTGATACCAGTTTTGAGGATTTATTTTTTTTATCATGAAAATACGAAATAAATGTCAGATTTTTATTCAGCAATTTTTTTCTCAAATTCTTCGCCTTCTTTTATTAATTCATCGATCAATTCTGGTGTTATCTTTATTGTCTCCTCTTTCCCTTCTTCTGAAGAATAATGAATTAAAATTTCTTTTCCACCTAAAATTTCTAAAGAAAAACCTTCTGTTTCTTTAAAACCACCTTTATATTTTTCTACCCATTTTTCTAAACTCTCTTTTCCTTTAACTTTTTCAATGACTTTAGCCAAAAAAGATTCACCAATACTTTGATGAGTTACTAAATATCTTTCTAATTGGTTACCATAAGGAGCATATTTTTCTGGATTTTTTTCAACAATATTTTCAAAAACAGTACCAACAGTTAAATACTTTTTAATAATTTTAGCCACATTAGTAGCAGCGCGTGTCCAACAAGTGGAATTTTTGTCTTTTTTTTCTAAAATTAATTTGTCACTCTCTTCAACCAAAAATTTAACTACCTCTTTTCTTTTTACTGCATTAGTCAATTCTTCATAAGGAACAAAATCCAATCCTTTTTCTTCAATAAATTTTTTAACCCTTCCTGGTCCAAGTTTATATTCTTTATCAAGTTCTTCTTGAATTTTCTCTTGAATTTCTTCAAAACTTGCTTCCGGTGTGAAATATTTATAGAACAAAGCTTCTAATCCTGTTTGTAAAGTTCTTTTTCTTGGACTGCCAACAACTAATCCTACTTCTGGTTGTAGGTTAATTTCTTCACCTTTTTTGCGGGCTTGAGTTCTACCTACTTCTGATAATAGAACTTCATAATCAGACTGACCAGGTAGTTTCTCTGCCTTTTCTCCATGGCGAAGAACATGAAGAATTACTTTACTTTTGGATTCTTTAATTTCTTTTGATTCAAAAAATTTTTCACCTTCTTTATTCATAATATTTTAAAGAATTAGTTAATTTTCGGACCAACCTGTCTGCAGGAGGCAGGAATTGATCCAAAAAATAATTTAAGGAGCTCGACCTTTCTAAAATTGAATTTAAATTCTAACTCCTTAAGGTATAAATAAAAGTTATTCTTTTTAATGCCGTGATATTTCATAAAATGTTCTTTGGCAAAAGTCCAGAAACTTTCTACTCTATTGATATGGGTCTAATGATTTTTGGGATGAATTAGATATTTTTATTTGTTAATTTTGCTGGCCAAAAAGTTTTAAATCATGATAGTTTCTGAATCTATCAGTATAGAAGATGCTTCCTTTTTCAGTTTTTTCTTTAAGCAATGTTTCTGATTTAACATTTGGAACAATGATGGTATAAATACGATTACTTCGCTCTAAAATGCCTAAAACAATGACCTTTTCAGCTGCGCCTTGACCACCGAAATAGGCTTCGTCAATTTCTCCTTTTAATTTTTCAAATTCCTGATCTAGAAATTCAACAATTTTTTCTCTGAACCTTTGATATCTTTGACTAACCGTATTGTAGCTCAAATTTAGAATTTTTGCTAACTGAAATCTCTAAAGGAAATATTTTAAAACTTCTAAATCTGTTTTAATTTTTCTGAGACTATACTTTTTCTGACATTTTTGCCATTTAATTCTCTTATCTTTAAGCCGGTAAAGATAGTTCTGACCACAAAAAAACATTTTCTTCCTCTTAAAATTTTGACAGCCAATTATATACCATAATTTTTCGCTTAAATACTACACTTTTAGTATATAGCTGGTCCAAATTTTAATTAGCTTATCAAATGGTTTTTATAAGATTAATTGGAGGTTTACTTTAAAAATTTTTTCAAACTAATTAATGGATGTCAAATAAAGAAAATTTTTTTGATAAGACTTTTCTTAAATAATTATTTTTGAAAGGATAAAAATTAAAAACCAGAAAAAAGACGCCGAGCTAAAATAAAAGAGACTCCTCCCCATAAAAGGGATAAAATCAAAATCAATCTTCCTTCTTTTTTCAATTGGGGTTCTGATAAAAGAAACAATCCGAAAATCAATCCTGCTAATAAAGGATTAAGTAAGGTAATAAGAAGTCCAACAATAACTAATTTTTGTTTTGATTTCAAAACAATTCTTTCATCCATAAATAAATCAATGATTTACTCGATTATCTTATAAACAATATCTCCTTCTTTGACTGGTTGATCTACTTTCAAACCAATTGATTGGCCTTTGCTTGCTTTTTCAACATTTTTGTGTTCAATCTGCATTGAAGAGACAGTTTGAGTAAATTCCTGACCATGACCAACAATTTTGATTGTGTCTCCAACTTTAATTTCATCACTTAATTCAACAACTGCAACTGAAATTTTGTTGAAATAGTGAGTAATTTTTCCAATTTGAACTTCTGGCATAAATTTATATTTATTTTTATTCACCTTTAATAACTGCTAAAGGTATAAGTTTAGCTACTTTTTTTGATAAACCTGCTTTATGAACAACATCAACAACCTCATCAATATTTTTATATGCCTCTGGTGCTTCTTCAGCTAAGCCTTTTAATGACCAACATTTAACAATAATTCCTTTTGCTTGTAATTTTTTAATTATTTCCTGACCAGAGATTGATCGAATTGCTGCATGTCTAGACATTGTTCGACCAGCTCCATGGGTGGTAGAATAAAATGCTTCTTCTCCTTGGCTAGTTCCGACTAAAACATATGAAGCAGTTCCCATTGAGCCAGGAATTAAAACTGGCTGGCCAACCTCCCGATATCTTTGAGGAATCTCTGGATGATGAGGAGGAAAGGCTCTGGTTGAACCCTTTCGATGCATTGCTACTTCTGTTTCTTTACCATCAATAATATATTTTTCTTTTTTAATAATATTGTGAGCGACATCGTATAATAATTGCAAAGAACTTTTTTCACCAAAAATACTTTTCCAAGCCTTTCTAACAAAATAAGTAATCATTTGACGATTTGCCCAGGCATAATTTGCTGCCGAAGCTGAAGCAGATAAACCTCTTTGACCTTCATTAGAATTAAAGGGTACACAGGCAAACTCTCGATCAGGAACTCTTATTTTATATTTCTCCATCAATCTCATAAATTCATTTATATAATCAGTTGCTACTTGATGACCAAGTCCACGACTACCACAATGAATCATTATAACAATTTGATCTTTGAATAACCCAAAAACTTGAGCTACTTCTTCATTAAAAATTTCTTCTACTTTTTGAATTTCAAGAAAATGATTTCCTGAACCAAGTGTTCCTACTTGATCGCGACCTCTATTTTTCGCTTTAATTGAAACAAAAGAAGCATCAGCCCATTCTAATCTACCATTTGCCTCACAGTTTTCGACATCCTCTTTTTCACCATAACCTTTCTCAACTAAATATCTTGCTCCACCTTCCAAAATTTTATCAATCTGTTCAATTGAGAGTTTAATTTGCCTACCTCTTCCTAATCCAGATGGAACTTCCTTTTGAATCTCAGTTGCTAATTTTTCTAAATAAGGTTTTGTTTCCTTTTCAGAATATTCTGAAAGGAGTAATCTTACTCCACAATTTATATCATAACCTTGCATTCCCGGAGAAATTATTCCGTCAGAAATCCTTATCGCTGCTACTCCACCAATTGGACTGGAATAACCTTCATGACAATCTGGCATGGCGATTCCGTATTTTTGGATTCCTGGTAAAGTACAGAGATTTATTAATTGATAAAGTGATTTATCCCTGAAAACATCTTCTAACATTTTCTCTGAAACATAAATTCTTGCTGGCACTCGCATGTCAGCTCGAAAGCTTTTAGGGATTTCCCATAAATAATCATTAATTTTTTTAAAATCTTTTTTAGAGATCATACATCGAAAACAACAATAAGAATAAATTTATCCTTTTCCTTTTTAAAAGAAAATTCATACCAGGTTACTCCTTTAATTTCCG
Source organism: uncultured Patescibacteria group bacterium (assembly GCA_938030745.1). Lineage (GTDB taxonomy): Bacteria > Patescibacteriota > Patescibacteriia > UBA2591 > CALHIP01 > CALHIP01. Next base: position 54,924 of record CALHIP010000007.1, read on the forward strand.
TTGTAAATCTTTTAACTTTTTGACCGAAAATTTCTCCTTCTAATTTTTTCTCCGTAGATTTTTTTATTTTTACTTTTTCATAAAATGAATCATTTAAATCCATTTGATAAACTAATTCAGCTAAAAAATTGAAAATTAAATTTTCAAAATTTTCTCCTTCAATTTTAAAAGGTGTAACAATTTCTTCTTTTAAAAGTTCTGGTCGAGTTCCTTCTTTGATTGCTAACAAAATATTATTTAAAATTTCTTCTAAATTTTTACCCCAAACTTTAATTTTAAGATCAGCTGGGTGTTCTAAAATCTCATAATTTTTTGAGGCCAAGTTTTTCATAAAGTTCTTTAATTAATTTTTTTTGTTCTGCTAAATCTAAAACTTCTCGACGGATTCGAGCTTTTTCTTGACGAATAAATTTCCGTAAACTTTTTGGCAATCTTTTTTTTCCCATTTTTAAATTATACCAAAATTATTTTTCTTGGCAAGATTAATTAAATTTGTTATAATAATTTTTGATTTCTAATTTTATGGGTTTTTCGGTTGGTATTGTTGGTTTACCAAATGTTGGTAAGTCAACATTATTTAAAGCTTTAACAAAAAAGCAAGTTGAGATCGCCAATTATCCCTTTACTACAATTAAAGAAAATGTTGGAGTAGTAAAAGTTCCTGATGAAAGATTAGATAAATTGGCTGAAGTTTTAAAACCAAAAGAAGTTATTCCAACTCATATTGAATTTTTTGATATTGCTGGGTTAGTTAAAGGTGCTCATAAAGGTGAGGGATTGGGTAATCAATTTTTAGCAAAAATTAGAGAAACTGACTTGATTTGTCATTTAATTAGAAATTTCGAAGCAAAAAATGTTCCTCATCCAGCCGGAGAAATAAATCCTAAACGAGATTTAGAAATTGTCAATTTAGAATTAATTATGGCTGATCTATCAACTTTAGAAAAAAGATTAGAAAAAGTAAGAAAAGAAGCAAAAAGAGGAGATAAAAAAGCAATTAAGAATTTAACAATTTTAGAGAAAATAAAAGATGGTTTAGAAAAAGGTTTTTCTGTTCGTGACTTAAATTTAACTGAGGAAGAAAAAATAGAAATTAAAGATCTCAATCTTTTAACAATCAAGCCTGTCATTTATGTTTTAAATATCTCAGAAGAAGATATAGGTGAGACAATTTCTGGGATTGGCGAAGCAATTCCAATTTGTGCTAAATTAGAAGCAGAATTATCAGAACTTAGTCCAGAAGAGGAAAAAGAATATTTAGCTAGTTATGGTTTAAAAAAATCTCAACTTGATGATTTAATTGTTGCTGCTTACAAAACTTTAAATTTAATTACTTTTTTTACTTGCCAAAATGAAATATTACAGGCCTGGACAGTTAAAAAAGGAGAAAAAGTGCCAGCAGCTGGTGGAAAAATTCATACTGATTTTGAAAAAGGATTTATTAAGGCTGAGGTTATTAATTGGGAAGATTTAGTTAAAGTTGGGTCAGAATATTTAGCTCGAGAAAAAGGTTTGCTAAGAATTGAAGGAAAAGAATATGAAGTAAAAGATGGCGATGTTATCCACTTCTACTTTAAAAGGTGACAGTCACCGAAAAGAGGGGAAAGATAAGCTAGATAAATTCTATTAAATAAGGCGAAAAATTAAATTTGGCAAAATTTTAATCATTTTTCAGCAGATCTTTAATTACTTCCCAACTAAAACCTCGATTAGCTAAAAAACGAGCTATTTTTTGTTTTTGTAAAAATACTCCATTTGATGACTGAGATTCTTTTTTTAAAAGCTTCATTTTTTTTCTAATAAGTTGACGAGCAATTTCAATTTCATCTTTTTTTGAATATTTCTCCAAAGTTTTTTTAATAATCTCTTCAGCGATACCTTTTCGCTTTAATTCTTTCATAATGGAATATTTACCTCTTCCTGAAAGCTTTTTTGCTTCAAGCCAACTTTCAGCAAATTTTTTATCATCAAGATAATTTAACTCTTTTAATCTTTTTAAAGTTTTTTTGATAATTCTTTGATCAAATTCCTTTTCTTTAAGTTTTTCTTCTAATTCTTTTTTACTTCGCGGTCTAATTCCTAACCAACGAAATGATTTTTCTAAAGCTTTTATTTGCTGATCCTTTTCTATAATCTTATTAATTTCTTTTTTTCCTAGAATTTTTCCTTTATATAAGTTAAAATCAGCTAAAATTTTCTTTGAGATACCGAAAGCAAATTTACCATCAATAAAAATATTGACTCTTGAACTTCTTTTCTGTTGAGTAATTTTAGTAATTTTCATATTAATTTTGCTTTGAAAATAAGAATTTCTCTTAAAACTTTTTGATCTGGCCGACTATAAATAATTGAATTGCGATCAGTTAATCTAATGACAGGACTTTTTTCTAATTTTTTTGGAAAAGGATTAACAATTTGCCAACCCATTTTTTTTAATTCATCTAAAATCGGTAAAAAATGTAATTGATTCTCTATCTTAAAAACTGGAAAAATAATAACAATTTTTCCTTTCGGTTTTAGTATTTTCTTAAACTCTTTAAATGCTTCAAGATAAAGATTTGATAATTCATTAATTAAATTCAAAATTCGAGATTTAAGAGTAAAAATTTTGGTTGGTCCAAGATATGGTTCAGTGACAATAGCATCAATCGATTTGAACGGTATTTTTTGCGACAAATTCCTGACGTCGGACTGAAATACTTTTAAATTTTTAATTATATTTTTTATTTTTTGTTTTTTATCTTTTATCTTAGTTGCTAACCATTCTAAATTTTTTTTAGTATTATTAACAGCCTCTTGACTAATATCAGAGCCAATAATTTTTTGATAGCCAATTAAAATTGCTTCTTGTAATATTGTTCCTGAACCACAGAAAGGATCTAAAATTAAACCATTTTCTGGGACTTTTCCTAAATTGATCATTATTTTTGCTAATTTTGGTGGAATCAATCCTTTCTTTATTTTTCTGATTGGCCGACCATAATCTTGCCATTGATACTCTTCAAATTCTTGACAAGTTAATGTTTTTCCTATCAAAATAGATTGATCATTTAAAAAAAGACAAAATTCTGCACCCTCTCTTAATAATTTATTTTTCTGGACAATAACCGAAGAAAGCTTTAATTCTTTTGATTCCACCCAACGTGAAGAAATCCCTTTTTCTTTTAGTTTCTTTTTTATTTTTAAAGCTAAATTTTTAATTTTAAATTTTAAATTGTCGATTTTTGATTTCTCATCAATTCGATATAAACTAAATCCAAAAAATACTTTATTTCTTCTTTTCAATTCATTTAAAAATAGATCTATCTTAAGTGATTCTAAATCTGGAGAAGCTTGTATAATATAGCCAATTTTAATTGTTCCTCCTAATCTTTTTTGTAAATCATAAACATTTAATTTCTCTTTTGTTTCTAAAATTAAAACCTCATAAGAAAGATGAGAAATTTTTACTGATTTGTTAATCGGTTTAACATTTATAATTTCCGCTATCGATAAAGTCTGATTATGACCTAAAATGAAAAAATATTTCATAGAAAAGTATTGACAAAGATAGATTTGAATTTAAAATATTATAACATTTTAGCATTAAATTAGATTTGTTAAAGTTTTTAAAATTGATAAAATAAATATGAAGAACTACGAACTCCTTTCTCTTATTTCCTCAAAAATTGATGAAAAACAACTTCCTTTAATTGGAGAAAAGATTGAAGGAATAATTAAAGATTTAAAAGGTAATTTAATCAATAAAGAAAATCTTGGTAAAAAAGAAATTGCTTATCCGATTAAACATGAAAATAAAGGTTATTTTTTAGCTTTTCGCTTTACACTTGAACCAAAAGAAGTAAAAAAATTAGAAGAGAAGTTAAAAAATATTTCAGAAATTTTAAGATTCCAAATTATTAAAAAAATATGAATGTCAACAAAGCAATTATTGTTGGAAGATTAACAAGGAACCCTGAGTCAAGGACAACTCCCGATGGTCAGACTGTTTGCTCATTTACTGTAGCAACAACTCGAGCTTGGAAAGATGCATCAGGAGTGAGGCAAGAAAAAACAGAATATCATAACATTGTTACTTGGGGAAAATTAGCTGAACTCTGCCAAACTTATCTTATCAAAGGTCAAATGGTTTTTGTTGAAGGTAGAATTGAAACCCGTTCTTGGGAAGCACCAGATGGAACAAAAAGGACAAGGACAGAAATCATCGCTGAAGATTTGCAATTTGGTCCAAAACCGAAAGGATTGGTAGTTGAAGAAATACCAGAAGAAGAAACTCCACCAGAAGAAGAAATAAATGTTGAAGAGATTCCATTTTAAATAAAAATATGAAAAAACAATGTTATTTTTGTTCCCATCACCTTAAAGAAATTGATGAGAAAAATACCGAATTACTTAATCGTTTTATTTCTTTTACAGGAAAAATCTTGCCAAAAAAAAGGACAGGCACTTGTGCTAAACATCAAAGAAAATTAACCAAAGCTATAAAAAGAGCAAGAATAATGGGATTATTGCCATTTGTTAAAGAATAGTTATGGATATTAATGATTTAAAAAAACAAGGGATTATTATTAAATTAAATAATGAGCCACATCTTGTGGTAAAATCCCAACATGCTCGAACTGCTCAGAGAAGAGCTTTTGTTAGAACAACCCTGAAAAATCTAATCTCTGGCAAAACAATTGAGAAAACATTTAATGCTGGAGATAAAATTGAAGAAGCTGAAGTAAAAAAAGTCAAAGCAAATTTTCTTTATCAGAAAGGAGAAAATTTCTATTTCATGAATTTAGAAAATTTTGAAGAAATTTTTTTATCTGAAGAACAGATATTTGATAAAAAAGGTTTTTTAAAAGAAGGAATGGAGGTTTTGATTCTTTATTTTGAAGAAAAACCAATTACTTTAGAATTGCCACCAAAGATTAGATTAAAAGTTATTGAAGCACCGCCAGCCGTCAGAGGTGATACAAGCCAAGGAACAGTGACAAAGATAGCAACTTTAGAAACAGGATTGAAAATAGAAGTTCCTTTTTTTATTGAAGTTGGTGATGAGATTATTATTAATACAGAAGATGGAAAATATGTTGAAAGAGCCAAAAAATAAATTTTAATTATATGATCGATATCAAAGAAATTTTTAAAGAAGCAATCGAATTAAAAGCTTCTGATGTTCATTTAATTGTTGGTCAATCTCCAATTTTTAGAATAAGTACTCAATTAAAACCAATTGAAAAATGGCAAATCTTAACTAAAAAAGATATAGAAAATGTCATAAAAGAAATTACTTCAGAAGAACAAAGGAAGACATTTAGTGAGAAAAAGGAATTAGATTTTTCTTATGATTTAGAAAAATTAGTTCGAGCAAGAATCTCGCTTTTTGTAGAAAGAGGAAATCCATCTTTGGCTGCTCGAATTATTCCGTCACAGATTCCAACGATGGAAGAAATTATGATGCCGAAAGTTGCTTATGAATTAGCAAGAGGTTATCGAGGATTAGTAATTGTTACCGGTCCAGCTGGTTCTGGTAAATCAACTTCTTTAGCAGCAATGATTAATCTAATTAATCATGAAAGAAATTGCCGAATTATTACTTTGGAGGATCCGATTGAATATATCTTTCCTTCAATAAAAAGTTTTATTGTTCAAAGAGAATTGGGAAGAGATATGGTTTCCTTCCAAGAAGGTTTAAAACATATTGTTCGTCAAGATCCGAATGTCATTATGGTTGGTGAAATGAGAGATTTAGAAACAATGGCTTTAGCTGTAACTTTGGCTGAAACAGGTCATTTGGTTCTAACTACTTTACATACACCCGATGCGACTCAAGCTATCACTAGAATAATTGATGTTTTTCCACCTCATCAACAGACTCAAATCAGGGTTCAACTTTCTATCTCTTTAAGAGGAGTTATTGCCCAAAAACTTTTACCAAGAAAAGACAAAGGATTGATTGCTGTTCGAGAAGTTTTAGTTAATACGCCAGCTATTGCTCATTTAATCAGAGAAAACAAAATTGCTCAAATTAGAACAGCTATTCAAACTGGTGCTGAGGTAGGAATGTTTACAATGGATCAAGATCTTAAAAGACTTTACAAAGAAGGTTATATTAGTAAAGAAGTTGCTCGTCTTCACATGCTTAACCCTTCTGAACTTGACACATAAAGTGCCTCCATAGCTCAATGGATAGAGTGCTGGTCTTCGGAACCAGCGATCCCCGTTCGAATCGGGGTGGAGGCAGTTTGCCCCCATAACTTAATGGTAAAGTAGCTGCCTCTTAAGCAGCCTATCCAGGTTCGATTCCTGGTGGGGGCACTTAAAAAATTAAAAAATAAAAAATGGGAGAAATATATGATTTAATCATTATTGGCGCTGGACCGGCTGGATTAACTGCTTCAATTTTTGCTTCAAGATATAAAATAAAACATTTAGTTATTGGTAATCCTTTTACTAGTCAAGTTGCTGAAGCTCATTTAATTGAAAATTATCCTGGATTTCAATCAATTTCAGGACTTGAGTTAATTAAAAAATTTGTTGATCAGGTTAAAAAATATAATGTTGAAATTTTAAATGAGAATGTTTTAGAGATAAAAAAAGAAAATTTTTTTAAAATAAAAACAGAAAGTGGTAAAATTTATCAATCAAAATCTTTGATCATTGCTTCAGGAGCAGAAAAGAAGCGACTTTTAGTTCCTGGCGAAAAAGAATTTTTGGGCAAAGGTGTTTCTTATTGTGCAACTTGCGATGCACCTTTTTATAAAAACAAAATTGTTGCGGTAATTGGTGGTGCTAATTCTGCTTTAAGCGCTGCCTTACTCTGTGCTTCTTATGCAAAAAAAGTTTATTTGATCTATCGGAAAAAAGAATTTCGAGCTGAAAAAATTTTGCAAGAAAGAATTAAAAAGAATAAAAAAATTATTCCGATTTTTAAAACGAATGTGACAAAAATTGAAGGAAAGGATAAATTAGAAAAAATTATTTTAGATAAAAAATATCAAGGAAAAGAAGAGTTAAAAGTTGATGGTTTAGTCATTGAAATTGGTTCAGAGCCGCTTTCAAAATTGGTTAAAAATTTAGGAGTCAAATTAGATAAAGACGGTTTGATAAAAATAAAAAAAGATTGTTCAACAAATATTTCTGGTATTTTTGCTGCTGGTGATATTACTACTGGTTCAAATAAATTTCGTCAAATCATTACTGCTTGCGCTGAAGGAGCAATTTCTGCTTTATCTGTTTATAAATATTTAAAATATGTTAAAAGACATCATTAAAAAATTTGAAAAAATAGCAAAAATTTTAAATTTATCAGAAAAGGTTAAAAAAAGAATTATTGAACCAGAAAATATTTTAGATTTTAAAATCGAATTAAATGGCAAAATTTTTCCTGCTTGGCGAGTTCAACATAATTCTTTACTTGGTCCTTACAAAGGTGGAATTAGATTTCATCCCAAAACAAATTTAGAAGAGATTAAAGCTCTGGCAATGATTATGACTTTTAAAACTGCTTTAATGGACTTACCTTTTGGTGGCGGTAAGGGAGGAGTTAGAATTAATCCAAAAGAATATTCTGAAGAAGAATTAGAAAAGATTTCAAGAGATTATGTTCGGTTTATCTATCAAAATATTGGTGAAAACAAAGATATTCCTGCTCCAGATATGGGAACAAATGAAAAAATAATGGAAATAATGCTTAATGAATATGAAAAATTAACTGGAAAAAAATCACCAGCTACTTTTACTGGAAAACCAATTGAAAAAGGAGGAATAGTTTTAAGAAAAGAAGCAACTGGTTTAGGTGGAGCAATTATAACAGAGGAAATAGTAAAAAAACTTAATTGGCAAGCAAAAAAAACAAAAATTGCTATTCAAGGTTTTGGTAATGTTGGGAGTTACGCTGCTTTATACCTTTTTGAAAAAGGTTTTAAAATTATTGCTATTTCTGATTCATTATCTGGCATTTTTAATCCAGAGGGTATCAATATAAAAGAAGCAATTGAATATAAAAAAGCAATAAAATATTTAAAAGGATTTCCAGGAACTGAAGAAATTACTAACCAACAATTACTTTCTTTAAAGACAGATATTTTGATTCCAGCTGCTACAGAAAATGTTATTACCAAAAACAATGCTAAAAATATTAAAGCAAAAATTATTATTGAGCTAGCTAATGGCCCAATTACAGAAGCTGGCGAAAAAATATTATTAAAAAATAAAAAAATTATTCTTCCCGATATTTTAGCTAATGCTGGTGGAGTAACTGTCTCTTATTTTGAATGGCAACAAAATAAAGAAAATAAAATCTGGAGTAAAGAAAAAGTCTTCCAAGAACTTGATAAAAAAATGAAAAATATTTTTAATAAAGTTTGGCAAACTTCTCTTGAAGAAAAAATAGATTTAAGAACAACTGCTTATCTTTTAGCAGTAAAAAAATTAGTAGAAAAAATAAAATTTTAATTCAATACAAAATCCCGATCCCAATAAAGAATCGGGATTTTGTTATCCAAAATAGGCTTAGTAAATAGAAATAATTCTTACTTTAATGCGTCCTTAAGGGCTTTACCAGGTTTAAATTTTGGTCTTTTCATTGAAGGAATCTGGATTTTTTCTCCAGTTTTTGGATTAACACCACTTCGAGCAGCCCTTGTTTTAACTGAAAAAGTACCAAAGCCAGCAATTGCCACTTCCTCACCTGCCTTTAAAGCCTCGGTAACAATATCAATAAAAGCATCTAAATATCTGGCTGCTTCAGCTTTAGAAGAACCACCAGCCTTTTCCATTAATTTTTGAATTAATTCTGCTTTGTTCATAATTTTTGCTCAAATTTTGGCTTAAAATCGACCTTTTTAAATGGTATTGTGGATAATTTAGCAAAATAAAGGAAAAAGTCAAGGTGTATGTGGATAAATGACGCGACGAAAAATAATTTTTTCTGGACCAAATTTCTTTCGAGCAGAAATTTTGATTAAATTAAGGCCGGAAACAAGGGAGATGGTTTCTTCAAATGAATTCTGATTAAGAGGAATAATCTGGTCATTGATTGCTACAGTTACTCCTTTATTAACCTTTCCTCTGATAGTAATTGTTTTTTCCTGACTAATAAAATTGTCTTGAGGAAAATAAATAATAATTTCAGGAGGAGAAAAAAGATTTTTAATTCCTAAAAATAAATAAAATAGAACAAAAAAGATAATTAGCCAAAGCCATAGATTTTTAAAGAAAATAGAATTTATTTTATTTTCTTTAATGATTTCTGGACCAAAAAAGAGTCTCGGTTTAAAATTTAAAGATTTTTCTTTTAAAAAAGGTGAAGGTTTTTCTTTAATTTCTCTTTTTTTAAACTCCATATTTTTAATAATTTATTTTTTCATCACTCTCTTTTTTTAAAACTCGCCTTGGTCTAGCTCCATCAGCTGGACCAATTGTTCCTTCTTTTTCCAATAGATCCAAAAGCCGAGCTGCTCTTGCGTAGCCAATTCTTAAATATCTTTGTAATAAAGTGGCTGAAGCTCGACCTGCCTTAATTACAACTTCTCTCGCCTGGGGCAAAAGTTCATCTTCTTCATTAAAGAATTCTTCTTTTATCTCTTCAGCTGGTTTAAAATTAGTAATTTCCTCTAAATATTCTGGTTCAGCTTTATTTCTTAAAAATTCAACAATTCTTTTTATTTCCTCATCAGAAACATAAGCTCCTTGCAAACGTTTTGGCTTTGAAAGTTGAGGTGAGATAAACAACATATCTCCTCGACCTAAAAGTTTTTCTGCTCCAGAAAAGTCTAAAATTGTTCTTGAATCAATCATTGAAGCAACAGCAAAGGCGATTCGAGAAGTAATATTTGCCTTAATTAAACCAGTAATAATATCAACTGATGGTCTCTGAGTTGCTAAGATCAAGTGAATACCAGTTGCTCTTGCCATCTGAGCTAATCTAATAATTGAAGACTCAATTTCTTTTGGACTGGCAACCATCAAATCAGCTAATTCATCAATAATAATAAGAATATAAGGGATTTTTTCTTTCGCTTGGCTATTATAAGAGCCAATATCTCTTGCTCTATTTTGAGAAAAAAGATCAAAACGTTTCTCCATTTCTGAAATTGCCCATTTTAAAGCAGAAACTGCTTCCTCAACTTTTGTAATCACCGGACAAAGAAGATGGGGGATATCATTATATAAAACTAATTCAACTCTTTTCGGATCAATTAAAATAAATCTTAAATTTTCTGGTGAGTTTTGATAAAGCAAAGAAACAATAATTGAGTTGATCATTACTGTTTTACCTGAACCAGTTGCGCCAGAAATTAAAAGATGTGGCATTTTACCTAAATCAGCCAGCCAGATATGGCCAGCTACATCTTTACCTAAAGCAATTGTTAAATTTGAAGTTCTTTTTTTAAAGACATCTGATTCTAAAATCTCTTTCAATGAAACAATTGCTACTTTTCGATTCGGCACCTCAATTCCAACTAATGATTTACCAGGAATTGGTGCTTCAATTCTGATTGGATGACTGGCTAAGGCTAAAGCTAAATCATTAGCTAAAGAAGTAATCTGAGAAAGTTTTATTCCTTCTGCCGGTCTTAAAGTATATTGAGTGATAGTTGGACCAACCTTGACTTCACCCATTTCAACCTCGATACCAAAATTTTCTAAAGTTTTTTTGATAATGTATTTTCCTTCCTCAATATCTTTTGGTTCAGCTTTTTTTTCATGATAGAAAAGTAGATCTAAAGGTAGTTCTATTTTTGTTAATGGTTTTAAAATTTTAAATTTTTTTTCTGGTTTTGCTTCAATAATCCCGTAATTTTTCTCTTCAATTGGTTCTTCTTTAATTTCTTTTCGTTTAAATTCAATCGGCTTTTCTTTCTTGGCAAAGAATTTCTTTAAAATATTTTTAAAAAAAGCAGTTATTTTTAAAAAAATAAAAGATAGATAAGAAAAAATAAGATTGATTTTGTTTTTTAATGGCTCTTCTAAAATTAAAAAAAGAGAAAAAATAGCTAAAGCGAGAAGAATCACAAATGTTCCCCAAAAAGCAAAAATTTTTTCTAATGGAAAAGCAATAACTTTACCTAAATAACCGCCACTTTCTTTTATTTTTTCTAAATTTTTAAACTCTGTTTTTTCAAAAAGACTATAAAAAGAAGAAGAGACAACCAAAATTAAAAAAAGACCAAAAATTATCCTTTTTCTTCCTTTAGGTGAAATTTCTTTAGTAAAAAAAAGCCAACTGATTAACAATAATAAAAAAGGAAAGCTAAAAGAGATTTTGCCAAAAATAATTTTTAAGCCAAAAGCCAAGTAATTACCAGCTAAACCAGCCAAACCAAAAAGAGATAAAAACAAAATAACAGCAATAGCTAAAGAAAAAATTGCTTTAAACGTCTCCCTTTCTTTTTTAGAAAAAAGATTTTCTTTATTATGAGGCATATTTATTTATTTTAACAAATTATTCAAAAATAAGGAAGTTTGAAATAATTTAGATTTTTTTAAAAAATGGTAAAATAAAAATATGCCAGAACAATTTAATTCTAAAGAAATAAAAGATTTTGTTTTACCAAAAGAAATTTTAGAAATTGATGAAAAATTAAAAAAAGCGGGTTTTGAAAGTTATTTAGTTGGAGGTTGTGTCAGAGATTTGATTTTGAAGAAAAAGCCAAAAGATTGGGATTTTACAACAAACGCTAAACCAGAAGAAATTCAAAAAATTTTTGAAAAAAGTTTTTATGATAATAAATTTGGTACAGTTAGTGTTTTAACTGGAAGCAAAGATGAGAGTTTAAAGACAGTTGAAATTACTCCTTATCGTTTGGAAGGAAAATATACCGATAAAAGACATCCGGATGAAATTAAATTTGCTACTAAAATAGAAGACGATTTAAAAAGAAGAGATTTTACAATAAATGCGATAGCACTGGAAATAAAATCCAAAATTCCAATCACTAAATCTCAAACAAAATCTAAATTCATTTTAGTTGATCTGTTTAATGGACAAAAAGATTTGAAAAAGAAAATTATTCGGGCGGTTGGTGAACCAAATGAACGATTTCAGGAAGATGCCTTACGATTAATGAGAGCAGTGCGTTTGGCTACGGAGCTTGATTTTGAAATTGAAAAAAAGACTAAAAGAGCCATTAAAGAAAATGCTTGGTTAATTAAAATGATTGCTAAAGAGAGGATTCGTGATGAATTTATAAAAATTTTAGAAAGCAAAAATCCAAAAAGAGGGGTTGAAATGTTAGAAGAGTTAGGGCTTCTGCATTTCATTATTCCAGAACTTCGAGAAGGAATTGGTGTAACTCAAAACTGGGCTCATCTTTATAATGTTTGGGAGCATCAGTTACGTGCTTTACAAGCAGCTGCTGATTGTAATTTTAGTTTAGAAGTACGCTTGGCTGCTTTGTTTCATGACATTGGCAAACCTTATGTTAAAAAAGGTGAAGGACCAGATGCAACCTTTTATAATCATGATATTGTTGGTGCTGAGGCAACAAAAAAAATTCTTACTCGGCTTAGATTTCCAAAAAAGATAATAAATGAAGTAGTAATGTTAGTTAGAAACCATATGTTTAATTCCGATCCAGAGAAGTTAACTGCTCATGGAGCAAGACGACTTTGGCGAAGAGTAGCTAATGGCCGGGAAATTAATCAAGAGGTAAGAAGAGAGATGCAAGATTTAATCAATTTAAGGATTGCTGATCGGATGGGTATGGAAAAAAAGCCGAGACCATTTCGTTTAAGAGCAATTGAGGCACTTTTAGAAAAAGTTTCCCGTGATCCTATCTCAGAAAAAATGTTAGCCATTAATGGTTATGAAATTATGGAAATTTTAAAGATCGAACCAGGGCCAAAGATTGGCGCTTTATTAAAAATTCTTCTTGCTGAGATTTTGGAAGATCCTAAAAAAAATAAAAAAGAATATCTTAAAAAAAGAGTGGAAGAATTATCTGGACTTTCCGATGAAAGTTTACAAGAACTAAAAAAATCCGCTCAATATCGGATCGAAAAGGAGATAGAAAAAGAAGAAGAGGAGATTAAAGCAAAATATTTTATAAAATGAATCAAATTTTTGCCATTTTTAAAAATTTTGCTTATTTGATAGATTTGATGCGGGTTTTAAACCCCTATTTTTCGGTGACTGTCACCATCGATCGGAGGGCTTTTATCCTTTCTTCAACCGGTGGATGAGTAGAAAATAATTTGGTAAACCAATCAATTGCTTGTTTTCCTTTGAATGGATTAGCAATATATAAGTGAGCAGTAGCATTTGAAGCGACAGAAAGAGGTGTTTGGTCATTGGAAATTTTCTCTAAAGCCCGTGCTAGTCCTTCTGGATACCGAGTCAGCATTGCTCCACAAGCATCAGCTAAAAATTCTCTTTTTCGAGAGATAGCTAAACGAATCAAAGTAGCAGCAATTGGAGCTAAGATTGCTGCTAAGATTGCTAAAAAAAATAAAATTAGGTTAAGATAACCTTCTTGTCGCCCTCGTCTCATTCGAAAACCTCGCCAGAAACTCATTCTTAAAAACAGATTAGAAAGAAGAGCAATAGTTCCAGCTAAGACAACAATAATTGTTTGCAAAAGCATATCACGATTACCAATATGAGATAATTCATGGGCAATTACTCCTTCTAATTCAACTTTTTCTAATTTTTCTAAAAGACCACAAGTGACAGCAATAACTGCATGATTTTTATCTCGACCAGTAGCAAAAGCATTTGGTGCTTTTTCATCAATGATATAAATTTTTGGCAAAGGTAAACCAGCAGTAATGCATAAATTTTCAACAAGACGATAAAGCTGAGGCGCATCTTCTTTTTTTATTTCTTTTGCTCGAGAAATAGCTAAAACAATTTTATCAGAAAACCAGTAAGATAAAAAATTCATTAAAAAACTAAAAATAATAGCAAAAATTAAAATCTCTTGGGAGTCAAAAATATGAGCAAAAAGCCAGCCTAAAGCAATAATGAAAATAAAAAATAAACCCATTAGAAACCAAGTTTTTCGCAAATTACTGCCAATATGAGTATAAATGGTCATATTAATTTTTAAAATGAAACTTTAATCGGTTCTTTTTTTTCTTCCATCTCGAAAAATTCGCGTGGTTTAAATTTTAACCAGTGAGCAACTAAATTGTTAGGAAAGATCTGAATTTTAATGTTAAAATCGCGGACATTCGCATTATAAAATCTGCGAGCTGCTTGGATCTTATCCTCTGTATCAGTTAATTCCCTCTGGAGTTCTAAAAAATTTTGACTTGCTTTTAAATCTGGATAATTTTCGGCAACAGCAAAAAGAGTTTTTAAAGTTGAGGATAAAAAATTTTCCGCTTCAGCATGTTCTTTCATTGTTTTTGCACCAATCGCTTTTGCTCTGGCTTCAGCTATTTTTTCAAATAATTGCCGTTCATGACTAGCGTATCCTTTAACAATCTCAACTAAATTAGGGATCAAATCATGTCTTCTTTTTAATTGAACTTCAATATCTGCCCAGGCTTCATCAACTCGATTCTTTGAGGTAACTAAAGAATTAAAAATACCGATTAACCAAAGGATAAAAAAGATAATGATGCCAATAATAATCAAAGCAAAAGTAGGCATAAAATTATTTTAAATTTTTTTTATTTTTAGTAAAACCAGTTCCAACTGGGATTAATCGACCGATAATCACATTTTCTTTTAAACCATAAAGGCGATCTGGCCTTCCAGTCACTGCTGCATTGATTAAAACTCGAGCAGTTTCTTGGAAGGAAGCAGCTGAAAGAAAACTATCAGTTGAAAGAGAGACTCGCGAAATTCCTAATAAAAGTTCTTTAGCTTCAGCCGGCTTTCCTCCTTTTTCAATTGTTTCTTTATTAACCTCTTCAAGATAAGCTTTTGGAATAATTTCACCTGGTTGTAAATCAGTGTCTCCACTTTCAGTGACCGAACATCTGGAAAACATCTGACGAATAATAATTTCAATATGTTTTTCATTTACTTTCTGGCCTTGTGAAGAATAGATGTATTGTATTTCTTTTAAAATATATTTTTGTGTTGCCTCCTTTCCTTTTAATCGATAATATTCATAAAGATCAAAATCGCCATCAGTTAAAGGATCGCCTGGAGAAACTTTATCTTTTTCTTTTACCCAGATAAGATAATTTGGTGGAATAATAATTTCCTCTTTTTCTTCTTTTCCGTCAACAAAATATTTTAAAGTAATTTTCTTTTGAATTTCTCCCTCTATTTTTTCAATAATCCCTTCTCTTTGAGAAAGAATTGCCCTTCTTTTTGGTGGTCGAGCCTCAAAAAGTTCTTCAACTCTTGGTAATCCTTGAGTAATATCTCGGCCGGCTATTCCACCAGTATGGAATGTTCGAAGAGTTAATTGAGTTCCAGGTTCACCAATTGCTTGAGCAGCAATAATACCAACTGCGGTTCCTAATTCAACCGGTCGATTATAAGACAAATCATAACCATAACATTTAACGCAAACACCTCTTAGTGTTTGACAAGTTAAAACAGATCTAATCTTTACCTCTTTGATCCCTGCTTTTTCTATTTCTTGGGCTTCTTGTCGGCCAATAAAATCTCCTTTCTTGACAATAATTTTTTTAGTTTTAGGATGACGAATATCTTCTAAAGCAACCCTACCAAAAATTCGGGAAGCCAAAGTTTCTCCCATTTCTTCTACTTCTTCTTTTAAAATAACAATACCCCTTTTGTCACCACAATCTTCTTCTCTAACTGTAACATCTTGAGCAACATCAATCATTCTTCTGGTTAAATAACCAGCTGAGGCAGTTCTTAAGGCGGTATCAGCCACACCTTTTCTTGTTCCGTGAGTAGAAATAAAATATTCAAAAACATTAAATCCTTCTTGGAAACTACTCTTTATTGGTACTTCAATAACCTTTCCTGTTGGCGAGGAGACTAATCCTTTCATCCCAGCCATTTGGATAAGCTGGGTCCAAGAACCTCGAGCTCCTGATTCAATCATTGAAATAATTGGTCCAAAAGAAGAAGTTTTGCTTCTGCAGAGTTCACCAATTTCATCACGAACCTTAGTCCAGACTTCTAAAACTTTAAGATATCTTTCATCTTCTGTTAGAAGTCCATAATTAAATTCTTTTTGTATTTTTTCTATTTCTTCTTCAGCTTTCTTTAAAATTTCTTTCTTTTCTTTAAGGACTGGTAGATCATCAAAACTCCAAGAAAGTCCAGCTCGCGTAAGATATTTTAAGCATACTTCTTTAAGATTATCAAGCATTTCTACTGTTTTTTCTTCACCAAATGTCTCTAAAAATTTAGTAATAATTTCTTTTAATATTTTTTTATCAACTGGTTTATCAATTTGATAAAAATCTTTTGGAAAAAGTTCAGAAAAAATAAGACGACCAACACTTGTTTCTAAAAATTTTCCATTCTTTCTTACTTTTATTTTCTCTTGAAGGGAAATTTTTTCGTTTTCATAAGCCAAGATTGCTTCTTCAGGAGAAGAAAAAACTTTGATTTTTTCTTTTTCTTTAATCAATGTTAACCAATAAGCACCCCAGACAATATCTTGGGTTGGTGTAACAATTGGTTCACCAGTAGCTGGCTTTAAAAGATTTTTAGATGAAAGCATTATTTCTTTAGCCTCTTTTTGAGCCATTTCTGTTAAAGGTAAATGAACAGCCATCGCATCTCCATCAAAATCAGCATTGAAGGCTGGACAGACAAAAGGGTGGATTTGAATTGCTTTTCCCTCGATTAAAACTGGCTTGAAAGCTTGAATCCCTAAACGATGAAGGGTTGGTGCTCGATTTAAAAGAACATATGAATTAGAACTTATTTCTTCTAAAATATCCCAAACCTCTTTTGGTCCTGCTTCAACTAACCGGGAGGCACTTCGGACATTATGGGAAAGATTTCTTTTAATTATTTCTCGAATGATAAAAGGTTTAAAAAGTTCAAGAGCCATGACTTTCGGTAAGCCACATTGATAAAGTTTTAATTCAGGTCCTACCACAATCACTGATCGTCCAGAGTAGTCAACTCTTTTACCTAAAAGATTTTGTCTGAATCTACCTTGTTTTCCACGTAAAATATCAGCTAAGGATTTCAAAGGTCTTTTTTGGGCACCAGTTGTTACTGCTTTACCACGTTTCATTTCATTATCAATTAAAGCATCAACTGCTTCTTGAAGCATTCTTTTTTCATTTCGACAAATTACTTCTGGTGCCTGAAGTTCTATTAATCTTTTTAATCGATTGTTTCGATTAATAATCCTTCGATATAAATCGTTTAAATCAGAGGAAGCAAATCTTTCTCCATCCAATTGAACCATTGGTCGAAGATCCGGTGGAATAACTGGTAAGACACGAAGAACCATCCATTCTGGTTTTATTTTTTGATTAATTAAATTTTTTACTAATTTTGCTCTTAAGGTAATTTTTTTCTGTCGAGCAGGATTTTTTGTTTTTTCTTTTTCTTTTTGGAGTTCAAGGTATAATTTCCTTAAATCTAAATTTTGCAAAAGTGTGAGAATTGCTTCAGCTCCAATTTGTGCTTCAAAAAAATATCCATATTTTAAAGAAAGGGAAAGATATTCTCTTTCAGAAAGAATTCTTTTTAATCTTATTTCCTCAATTTCTCTTTTCTTGGCAAAATATTTTTCTTGAAGATCTTTTAATTCTTTTTCAAGTTTTTCTTTTTCTTTTATTTCCTTCTTTAAAAGATTTCTTTTCTTTTTATATTCATCTTCAAGATTTTCAAGAGTGCTTTTTTTAATTTCTTCATTAACTGAGGTAATAATAAAATTAGCAAAATAAACAACTTTCTCTAAGTTTTGAACTGAAAGATCTAAAAGAAGTCCTATTTTCGAAGGAACTCCTCTTAAAAACCATATATGAACAACTGGTGCAGCTAAACTGATATGCCCCATCCTTTCTCTTCTGACTCGAGAAGTAGTAACTTCGACACCACAACGATCACAAATTATTCCTCTGTATCTGATTTTTTTATATTTTCCACAAGCACATTCATAATCTTTAACTGGGCCGAAAATTTTTTCACAGAAAAGCCCATCTCTTTCTGGTTTTTGGGTTCGATAATTAATTGTTTCTGGTTTAGTTACTTCGCCATGGCTCCAAGAAAGAATTTCTTCTGGCGAGGCTAATTTTAATCTAATTGCTTTAAAGAAAGAAATGCCTCCCCTTTCTTTTTCTTGATTTAAATCTAATGTTCGAGTAAAAACTGGTGCTGGCATAATTTTTTAAAATAAAAAAAATTATTATTTTTTTCGCTTTTTTTCTTCATCTTTGATTAATTCAACATTTAAACAAAGACCCTTTAGTTCTCTTATTAAAATTTGAAAAGATTCTGGAACAAAAACCTCTTTGATTGGTTCGCCTTTAATAATTGATTCATAAGCTCTAGTTCGACCATAAACATCATCTGATTTAATAGTCAGCATTTCTTGCAAAGTATGGGCAGCACCATAAGCTTCTAAAGCCCAGACTTCCATTTCACCAAATCTTTGGCCACCAAATTGAGCTTTGCCACCAAGAGGTTGTTGGGTAATTAATGAATAAGGACCGATTGATCGTTGATGAATTTTATCTTCAACTAAGTGATTCAATTTCATCATATAGATATAGCCAACTGTGACTTCTTCTTCAAAAGGTTGGCCAGTTCGACCATCATAAAGTTTTATTTTCCCATTTTTTGGGAAATTTATTTTTCCTAGTTCTTCTTTGATTTCTTCAATTTTTATTCCATCTAAAGCAGGACTAGCTACTTTATAATTTAAAGTTTTAGCTGCCATACCAAGATGAGTTTCAAAAATCTGACCCAGGTTCATTCTTGAGGCAATTCCTAAAGGATTAAGAATAATATCAATTGTCCTACCATCTTCTAAAAATGGCATATCTTCTTCTGGAATAATTTTAGAAACTACTCCTTTATTACCATGCCGACCAGCCAATTTATCACCGGCCTGAATTTTCCTTAAGTCAGCAACTTTAACACAGATAGATTTTATTACTCTAGGCGGAAGTTTATCTCCTTGCTCTCGAGAAAGAATTTTTACATCTATAACCTTACCCCTTTCTCCATGTTCTAGATAAAGAGATGTGTCGCGGACATCTTTTGCTTTTTCACCAAAGATTGCTCGAAGCAATTTTTCTTCAGCTGTCAAAGCAACTTCTCCTTTAGGTGTAATTTTACCAACTAAAATATCGCCTGATTTTACTTCAGCACCAATTCTGACAATTCCACTGCTATCAAGATCTTTAAGTTTTAATTCAGAAACATTTGGAATATCTCTTGTTGTTACTTCTGGACCAAGTTTTGTTTCTCTGACATCTATTGTATGTTCATCAATATGGATTGAGGAAAAAACATCTTCTTTAATTAATCTTGAAGAAATTAAAATTGCATCTTCATAATTTCCACCCTCCCAAGACATAAAAGCAACCAAAAGATTCCTTCCTAAAGCAAGTTCGCCATTTTCCATAGCTGGTCCATCAACTAATACTTCTCCCTTTTTTACTTTTTGTCCCTTTTCAACTCTTACTCTTTGGTTAAGACAAGTATCAGCATTAGAACGCTCAAACTTTCGTAATTGGTAGGTAAAGACTTTATTTTTTTTGGTTCTAAATTTTAAATAAGAGGCACTAACCTCTTCAACTTTTCCGTCATCGGGAGCAACAATTAGATATCCAGAATTTTCAGCGACTTTTTTCTCAAATCCAGTACCAACTAAAGGAGCTTCAGGATTAATTAAAGGAACAGCCTGCCTTTGCATGTTAGCACCCATTAAAGCTCTAATTGCATCATTGTGTTCTAAAAAAGGAATCAAACTGGCACTTACGCTTAAGATCTGTTGAGGAGCTACATCAACGAAGTCAATATCGTGAAGAGAAGCAAGACCAGGTTCTCCTTTAATTCTTGCTTCGATTCTTCCTTTCTCAATAAAATAGCCATGAGAATCAATTTTTACTGAAGCTGGTGCAATGTTGTATTTTTCTTCTTCAAAAGCATCAAGATAAACAATTTCATTAGTTACCTTTGGTCCTTTTGCTGTTTTTATTACTTTTCGATATGGTGTTTCAATAAAACCAAATTGGTTTAGCCTTGAATAGCAAGCGAAATAACCGACTAAACCAACATTTTGTCCTTCTGGCGTAGCGATAGGGCAGATTCGACCATAATAAGTTGGATGAACATCTCTTATTTCAAGACCAGCTCTTTCTCTAGTTAAACCGCCAGGTCCGATCATTGTTAATCTTCTTTTATGTTCGAGTTCAGATAAAGGATTTGTCTGATCCATAAACTGGGAAAGTTGAGAAAGTAAGAAAAATTCACGGATAACAGAAATAACTGGTTGAGGATTAATTAATTGGGTTGGAGTAACTGTTGTTTGATCTAAAGTACTCATTCTATCTTTGATCACCCTTTCTAATCTCATTAGGCCAACCCTCATTCTCGATTGAACTAATTCACCAACTGCTTTTATTCTTCTGTTACCTAAATGATCAATATCATCAGGTATTTTTTGGGTTTTATTTAGATTAATAATTTCTCTAAAAATAGAAATAATATCTTCTTTTTGTAAAACCATAAATTTCCTTTCTGTTAAAGGAAAATTTAAATTAAGTCGCTGATTCATTTTATATCGACCAGCTGGAGATAAGTTATATCTGTCAGGATTAAAAAACATATTAGAAATTAAATATTTGGCATTATCAATTGTCGCTAATTCACCCGGCCTAATTTTTCGATAAACCTCTAGAAACCCTTCTTCTTCAGAAGATGTTGGATCTTTAGCTAAAGTTTTTTCAAGGTAGTCTTTTTCCTCCTCATCAAAATCTTTAAACAAATTAATAATTCCTTCATTATTCAAACCAAAAATTTTCAAAAAAGCAGTTGAGATAACTTTTCTTTGACGATTGATTCTTACCCAAATGCTTTTATCATAAGCAGTTTCAAATTCAAGCCAAGCACCTCGGTCAGGAATAATTTTTGCTCCATAATAATTTTTTCCACCAATATTTTCAGCAGTAAAAAATACACCAGCTGAGCGAACTAATTGATTAATAATAACCCTTTCAATTCCATTAATAATAAAAGTCCCCCTTTCAGTCATAAGGGGGATATCACCTAAATAAATTTCTTGTTCAATCTTTTTACCAGTTTTTTTATTAATTAATCTTGTTTTTACTTTAAGAGCTGATTCATAGTTTAGATTTCTTTCTTTTGCTGTTTTCTCATCAAACTTAGGTTTATCTAGATAATAATCCAAAAAATATAACTCTAATTCTCGACCCATATAATCTTGAATTGGCGATATCTCTTTAAATAATTCGCCAATTCCTTCTTTCAGAAACCAATCATAAGATTTCTTCTGAATTTCAATTAAATCTGCTTCAGGATAAACTCTCTCTAATTTTTTAAAAAATTTTCTCATAATTTTAAAAAACAAAGATTTCCCCTTTTAAAAAAGGAAACCTAAATTTTAATAAATTTAATAAATTCTATCTTCAAATTTTTTCCTTAATTTAAGCCAATTTGGCTCTAGTAAGGTTCTTCAAATCCTTACCGCTCTATCAATTTTAATTATAAAATTATTTTATAAAAAGTCAATATAAAGCTGTGGATAAATTATTAAGTTCTTCTTTAACTACCTTTCGATCATCCCAAGGAATTTTTTTATTATTTTTTACAACAATTGCTTGTTCACAACCTTTACCAGTGATTAAAACTATATCATTTACTTGAGCTAAACTTAATGCCTTTTTAATTGCCTCGCGTCTATCTAAAATTTCATATAAATTTTGAATTTTAAATTTTGAATTTTTAATTCCAGATTTTATTTCAGATAAAATCTGATAAGGATCTTCATCATAAGGGTCTTCGTTAGTTAAAATGATATAATCACAATTCTTTCCTGCTAATTCTCCTAAAACTGGCCTTCTCCATTTATCTCGGCCTCCACCAGCTGAACCAAAAACATGAATGACTTTTTGATGGGGAATCATTTTGATAGTTTCATAAAGAGCTTCTATTGCTCTTGGTTCAAAAGCATAGTCAACAATTACTTTAAATGGTTGACCTTGATCAATAAATTCAAGTCGGCCAGGAATTTCTTTAACTGAAGCTAAACCTTCAGCTATTTTTTTAAAACCTAATTCTTGAGAAAGACAAACAGTAATAGAAGCTAAAATATTATAGAGATTATGTTGGCCAATCAAATTGGTTTTAAATTCTAAATCATTAATTTTAAATCTTGAACCATTTTGAGTTAATTCAATATTTTCTGCCTTTATTATTTTTATCTTATCTTGATCAATTTCTAAATTTGACTCACTTTTTAAAGTAAAACCATATTTTTCTTCAGCCCAGTGAGCTAAAAAATCAACTGCGTGCTCATCATCTAAATTAGCAACAATTATCTTTTTTATTTTTTTACCATTAATTATTTTCGATCTTTCATTCTTTAATTTAGCAAACAATTTTAATTTCGCTTTTTTATAATTGGCAAAACTACCATGGGCTTCAATGTGTTCAGGATATAAATTAGTAAAAACAACAACGTCATAGTTAATACCTAAATGACGAAATTGCTCAATTCCTTGCGAACTTGTTTCAATAATTGCGTATTGACAGCCAGATTTCACCATTTCTTTAATTAATTTCTGTAAAGCAAATCGGCCAGGCATTGTCATTTTTTTATCATTTAGTTCTTCTTTTTTATCAACTTTAAAAAGAATAGTTGAACTGACGCCGACTTTGAAACCATTTTTTTCTAAAATTTTGCTTACTAAATAAGCAACAGTTGATTTCCCTGAAGTACCAGTAATGCCAATAACAATTAATTTTTCACTTGGCCAGCCATAAAAAAAACTAGCTAGAATAGCCAATACTTTATGGTAAAAAAGAAGGAGTTTTTTAGGAATAAATTTTTTAATAATATTTTTAATCATTTTTTATTTAAAATTTTTAGAGCATATTTTAATCTTTCTTTTGTTTCTTTAATTTCTGAAGGAATTTGGGAAATAATTTCATTTATTTCATTTTTTTGATAACCAAGTTTTAAAAGAGCAGAGATCAATTTTTTGTCTAAAATTTTTGGTTTCAATGTTTCCTCAATTTTTCCAGCAAGATCGACGATTATTTTCTGAGCTGTTTTTCTTCCCACTCCTTGAACTTTTGCTAAAAAATCAACCTTTCCTTCTTGAATTGCTTTTTTTATTTCAGAGACACTTCCAATTGAAAGAATTCCTTGGGCAATTTTTGGTCCAACTCCAGAAATAGCTAAAAGTCTTTTAAAAAATTCTAGTTCTTCAACAGTTTTAAATCCATAGAGTTCTTGAGTTTCTTCACGTAAATAAAGATAAGTAAAGATTTTTAAATTTTCATTGATTTTAATTTTCTCCAATAATGATTGAGAAACAAAAACTTGATAGCCGATATTACCTGTTTCTAAAATTAAGAAATCATCACCTTTATTGATAACCTTACCTTTCAAAAAGAAGATCATATGTAAAATTATAATAAAGTTTTCCCCAGAAATCAATTTGACAGATTTTTAT